>NZ_JBHWZJ010000166.1:0-15460 GCF_042728415.1 Streptomyces sp. NPDC060198
CTCCCGGCCATGCCGGGGGGCCGTCCTCTTGTTGTTCGTCCGCCGTACCCCTGACGTGTGTCCCTCGTTGTCCCTGGAGCCGGAACCTTCTCGGCGACACCACGCCGACGAGAGGTACGCAGTGACGCATCAGCCTTCACTCCAGCACCGCCGGACCGCGGCAGCGGCGGCGGGGATTCTCGCGCTGGCCGCCCTGGGGCTCACCGCCCCCGCGCACGCCGCGTCCTACGGGACGCCGACGATCGCCCTGTCGGCGACGTACCTGTCCGGCGCGGTGGGTGCGACGGGCGACCCGGTCGTCAACGTCACCGTCGCGCAGAGCGGTGCCGACGTCACGGCTCTCACGATCGCCGCCTCCGCCAGCTCCAAGACCTCGGTGGCCGCGGCCTCCGACGTGACCGTGACCGGCACCGGGGCGACCCGCCCGCTCGCGGTCACCGCCCACGCCCGCGGCTACACCGACCTCACCATCAAGGTCACCGGCCTCGGAGGCAAGACCGCCACCAAGACGCTGCACTACGCGGCGTCGGCCGCCGTGCAGAACGCCGCCGACACCCGCTACCTCACCGGCTCCTCGGACGCCTCGGCCGCCGTCGACGTCGGTGGCGGCTACGCCGTCGTCGCGGACGACGAGTCGAACGTCCTGCGCCTCTACAACCTCGCGGTGTCCGGCGCGCCCGTGAAGACCTGGGACGTCGCGTCCAAGCTCGGGGTGTCGAAGGAGATCGACATCGAGGGCGCCGCCCGGGTCGGGAACACCATCTACTGGACCGGCTCGCTCGGCAACAACAAGGACGGCGAGTACAAGGCCGACCGCAACACCGTCTTCACCACGACCGTCTCCGGCTCCGGCGCCTCCACCGCGCTCACCGTCGGCACCTCGTACAAGAAGCTCCGGGACGACCTCGTCGCCTGGGACGGGACGAACGGCGACCGGTACGGCTTCGCGGCCGGTACCGAGGACGGCGAAGTGCCCAAGCAGATCGACGGGTTCAACGTGGAGGGCCTGGAGTTCGCCCCCGGCTCCACCACCACCGCGTACATCGGCTTCCGTGCGCCCCTCGTCCCGCCGAAGTCGGGCGGCAAGGGCCTGATCGTGCCGGTGACCAACTTCGACAAGGTCGTCGGCAGCGGCGCCAAGGCGGTCTTCGGCACCCCGATCGAGCTGGACCTCGGCGGCCTCGCGATCCGCGACATCCGCAAGAACGCCTCCAACCAGTACCTCATCGTCGCCGGCTCCTGGGAGGCGGACGACAACTCCGACCCGTACGCCCTCTACAGCTGGGACGGCGTCGCCGGCCACGCCCCGGTCAAGCGCACCGACCTGCCCACCACCGACCCGGGCGGCTGGGAGGCCGTCGTCTCGGTGCCGGACCTGACGGTCGCGGGCACCCGCGCGCAGCTGATCACCGACGCCGGTGCGGCCGACCTCTACGGGGACGGTACGGAGGCGAAGGACCTGGACAACGCCGAGTTCAAGAAGTCCCGGGCGACCTGGTTCACGGTCGGCGGCTGACCGGCGTCGGGCCGGGGGCACGGCCGACGGGCCCAACCGCCCGATGACCGGCCCCGGACGAACGGCCCCCGGGCGCATGGACCCTGGCGGGTCGGGGGCCGTTCATCCGGGGATCATCCGCCCGCCCGGTTGTCTCCGCGCGGGGCGGGCATCCTTACGCCCGGCGTGCCGCAGGGGCACCCGCGAGGACGAGGGCGGGCGAATGACACCGATCAGCCGTAGGGGCTTCGTGGGACTCGGTGCCTCCGTGGCGGCCGGGCTGACGCTGGGCGCGGGAACGCGCCCGGCCGAGGCCACGGGCGCGGCCGGTACCACCGCGACGGGCACCATCGAGGACGTGCGCCACGTGGTGATCCTGATGCAGGAGAACCGCAGTTTCGACCACTACTTCGGACGGCTGAAGGGGGTGCGGGGCTTCGACGACCGCAGCACGCTCACCCTGGCCGGCAACCGTCCGGTCTTCGACCAGCCCAACGGCACGGGCCGCCAGTTCCCCTGGAAGCTGAGCGCGACCCCGGCCGCAGGAGGCCAGGACGGCGAGACCCTCGCCCAGTGCAACGGCGACCTGCCGCACTCCTGGGCCTCGCAGCACTCCGCGTGGAACAAGGGCCGCCTGGACAACTGGGTGGCGGGCGTCGGCAGCGTCCGTTCCCTCGGCTACCTCGACCGCTCGGACCTCCCCTTCCACTACGCGCTCGCCGACGCCTACACGGTCTGCGACGCCTATTTCTGCTCCACTCTCAGCGCCACCGGTCCGAACCGCACCTACCTGTGGAGCGGCAAGGTCGATGCCGCCAGCTACGACGGCGGCGACGAGTCGGGCCTGACGTGGCAGAACTACGCCCAGGCACTCCAGGCGGCCGGAGTGAGCTGGAAGGTCTACCAGAACGCCCAGGACAACTACGGGGACAACGGCTGTGCCTACTTCAAGGCGTTCGCGGGCGCCAAGGCCGGTGATCCGCTGTACGACCGGGGCATGTCCTCCGTCCCGAAGGTGACGGGCTCCACCCCGGACGACATAGCCGCCGCCATCAAGGCGGACGTCCTCGCCGGAACCCTGCCGCAGGTCTCCTGGGTCGTCCCGAACCAGGCGTTCTCCGAACACCCCTACGCCCCGCCCGGCGACGGTGCCCACTTCGTCGACCTCGTCTACCGGGCGCTCGCCGCTGACCCGGACGTCTTCGACTCCACCGTCCTGTTCCTCAACTACGACGAGAACGACGGCTTCTTCGACCACGTACCGCCGCCCGCACCGCCCGCCGGGACCCCGGGCGAGTTCCTGAACGGCGTGCCGTACGGCTTCGGCTTCCGCGTACCGATGACCGTCGTCTCTCCCTGGACCCGCGGCGGCTGGGTCTCCTCGGAGGTCTTCGAGCACACCTCGGTGCTGCGTTTCCTGGAGACCTGGACGACCGCCCTCGGCACGCCTGCCGCCTGCCCCCACATCAGTGAGTGGCGGCGCAGGGTGAGCGGGGACCTGACCGGCGTCTTCGACTTCGCCCACCCGGTCAAGGGCACGGTGGCGCTGCCCGCGACCAGCGTGATCGGACTCTCGACGTGCGGCCCGCTGCCCAATCCCGTACCGACGGACAACGCCCTGCCCGCGCAGGAGCCCGGCACCCGCCCCTCCCGGGCCCTGCCCTACCAGCCGAACGGGTACCTGGACCGGCTGGAGTTCGGCGCTTCCGGAAAGATCCTCGCCTGGTTCACCATGGCCAACCAGGGCGCGCCGGCGACCCGGGCGGCCCACTTCTCCATCCACCCCAACGCCTACCGCGACACGACCCCGTGGCAGTACACGGTGGACGCCCAAGGCACCGCCTCGGACTTCTTCAACATCGGTTCCGGATACGGCAGCGGCGCGTACGACCTCACCATGACCGGCCCCAACCGCTTCCTGCGCCGCTTCCGGGGCGACGCCACCAAGGCGGGCAAGACGGCGGAGGTCCGCACCCGGTACGCCACGGAGGCCGGCACGGGCAAGCTCGCGATCTGGTTCGCAATGGTCAACTCGGGCTCCATGGGGGTGAAGTTCACCATCACGTCCACCCACTACCGCGCCGACGGCCCGTGGACCTACACCGTGCCCGCCGGTTCCTCCACGGAGGATTTCTTCAACGCGGTCGCCCTCACGAACGGCTGGTACGACTTCACCGTCACGGTCGACTCCGACGCCTCCTGGTCGCGCAGGTTCACCGGACGTCTGGAGACCGGCCGGGCGGGGGTCAGCGGCTGACACCGGCCGACCTGCCGGGAGCGGCGCTGTCGCCCGGTGACGGGCGGGGCCCTCTGGCAGAGTGACGGCCATGGCCTCTTCTTGGTACACGCTCGTCGTGGACGCCCACGACATGTCGTCGCTCTCCCGTTTCTGGTGCGGGGTGCTGGACTGGAAGGTCGTCTACGAGGACGGGGACGAGGTGACCATCGGGGCGAACGCGCAAGCCCTGCCGGGGCTTTGCTTCGTCCCGGTACCCGAACGCAAGACGGTCAAGAACCGTCTGCACATCGACCTCAGCCCCGACGACCAGGCCGCCGAGGTCGAACGGATCCTCGCACTCGGCGCCACCCGGGTGGACGTCGGGCAGGGCGGCGACGTCAGCTGGGTGGTGCTGGCGGATCCGGAGGGCAACGAGTTCTGCGTGCTGCGGCCGAAGAGGACGCTGCGGGACTGAGGGGTTCCTCGGACGGTGCGGTGGCCGTCCACCCGGATCGGGCGGACGCCGCCGATGTGCCGACCTCCGCGGCGTTCCCGGGGTGTGGTGGAGCGGATCCACCTGGCATCCGCGGTTGCCGGACGCGGGTGTCCGGTCCCGGGACCCGCCGGGCGGGAGGCGCCCGGCGGGTGGAGGGTCAGGGGGCGGAGTCCCCCTCCCGCCCGGGGCCGGCCTCGGGCTGCGGACCCGGCGGCGGACCGGCCTGCGGACCCGGCGGCGGACCGGCCTGCGGACCCGGCTGCGGACCGGGGTAGCCGTACGGGGGAGGCGGCGGCTGGTAGCCGTACGGCGGCGGCCCGTAGGCGGGCGGCATCGGCAGGCCCGCCGCGTTGGCCAGGTCCTGCGCCAGGTTCTCGGTACGGATGCGGCGGTCGACGTAGAGCATCCCCAGCAGCAGCGGCGGGAAGGTGCCCACGACGACCTGGCCGATCAGCTGGCCGGCCACCATGATCGCGGAGGCGCTGCCCACCGCGACCAGGATGCTGGTGAGGTTCGGGTCGTCGCCGAGGTCCTGGGTGGTCACCGCGGAGGAGAACGTACCGGCGATGGAGAACGGCATCTGAATGAGGTACGAGGCCACACCGGCCATCACGTAGCCCAGCAGCGATATGCCGAATATCCGCCACCAACTGCCGCGCACGAGCGCGGACGAGCGGCGCATCGCGCCGATCGGCCCCTGCCCCTCCAGCACCACCGCCGTCGGCGCCAGCGAGAACTTCACCCAGAGCCAGATGGCGAGCGGCCCGGCCGGGAGCAGCAGCAGGACGGCGAGCCCCAGCCACACGGCGGCGCCGTGCGGGTTCCCGTCGGACAGGACGATCCCGATCAGGGACGCTTCGGCGACTATGACCAGGGCGACGGGAATCACCGCGATCAGCCCGGTCAGGAGCGTGGTGCCCACCATGGCCCGCAGCCTGGGCAGAGCGGTCTGCCGGACCGAGCGGAAGGTCACCGGGCGGCCCAGCACGGCCCCCTGGAGCACCGTGGGCACCGCTGCCTGCACCAGGGCGACGGCCACGAAGGCCACGACCGCCCCGATCAGCGCCACGACCCCGAAAGCCACCAGGATCGGGGTGATGTCGTCCCACGGGACGTCCGTGTCGTCGGCGGACGCCCTGATGCCGTCGACGTGGTCGCGGACGGCGGAGAACGCGATGAGGAGCGCCGCCGCGAACGCGACCGCGGCCGTTCCGTAGACCGCGGCGGCGAAGCCGAACAGCGGTTTCCAGTAGCGGCCCATCGCGGAGAAGGTGCCGTTCAGGATGTCCGAAAGCCGCAGGGGCGCCAGCGGTATCACCCCGGGCTCCGGTGGCGGCGGCGGTCGCCAGCCGCCCCACCCCTGGTGAGCTCCCCCGCCGTACGGCGCGCCCCCCGGCGCTCCGCCGCCCCACCCCGCGTCCTGCGTCACTGTTTCTCCATTGAGTTGTTCGTATGGTCCGACCGGTAAGGCCGATGCGGCACACCGTAGCGCCCGGACCTGCGACCGGTCTGCGCACGGGGGCGTAAAAGCCGGACGCGACCAGCCGGTTCCTGAGACCGGTTGGCCCGGGCGGGACCCGGGCGGTTAGGTTTTGGTCATGACCGACACGACTTCCCAGGGCTCGTCCCGTACCACCGGCGCCGTCGCCGCCGGCCTCGCCACCATCGACGGGAACGGCACCGTCCTCGACACGTGGTTCCCCGCCCCGGAGCTCACCGCCGAGCCCGGCCCGGCCGGCTCCCGGCGACTCACCGCGGACGAGGCCGTGAACCTCCTCGGCGAAGGTGCCGCGAAGGCCGTCGGCGTGGACGCCCGCCGCGGAGTCGAGGTCGTCGCCGTCGCCACGGTCATCGCCTCGCTGGACGACAAGCCGCTGGACGCGCACGACGCCTACCTCCGCCTGCACCTGCTCTCGCACCGGCTCGTCCAGCCGCACGGCCAGAACCTGGACGGCGTCTTCGGCCTCCTCGCCAACGTCGCCTGGACCTCGCTCGGTCCGGTCGCGGTGGACGACCTGGAGAAGGTCCGGCTGAACGCCCGCGCCGAGGGCCTGCACCTCCAGGTCACCTCGGTCGACAAGTTCCCGAGGATGACGGACTACGTCGCGCCCAAGGGTGTCCGTATCGCCGACGCGGACCGGGTCCGCCTCGGCGCGCACCTGGCGTCCGGCACGACCGTCATGCACGAGGGCTTCGTCAACTTCAACGCCGGCACGCTCGGCACGTCGATGGTCGAGGGCCGCATCTCCGCGGGCGTCGTCGTCGGCGACGGCTCGGACATCGGCGGCGGCGCCTCCACCATGGGCACCCTCTCCGGTGGCGGCAAGGAGCGCATCGTGATCGGCGAGCGCTGCCTCATCGGCGCGGAGGCGGGCATCGGCATCGCGCTCGGCGACGAGTGCGTGGTCGAAGCCGGTCTGTACGTCACCGCCGGCACCCGGGTCACCATGCCGGACGGCCAGGTGGTCAAGGCCCGCGACCTCTCGGGCGCCTCGAACATCCTCTTCCGCCGCAACTCCGTCACGGGCGCCGTCGAGGCGCGCCCGAACAACGCGGTCTGGGGCGGACTGAACGACATCCTGCACGCGCACAACTGAGCGCAGGAAGAACGGCCCCCGCACCCCGGGGGCCGTTTCCGCGTCCGGGCCGACGCGACAAGGGGGAGCGGAGCGCGGAGAGTGGAGGGGGAACCTGCCCGACCGCTCGAAAGGGGAACCACCGTGCGGGCTCTCACCTATCACGGAAAGCGGGACGTCAGGGTCGAAACCGTCCCCGACCCTCCGATCGAGAAGCCGGACGACGTGATCGTGCGCATCACCTCGACGGGCATCTGCGGCTCCGACCTCCATCTCTACGAGGTCCTCGGCCCTTACATCGACCCGGGCGACATCCTCGGTCACGAACCGATGGGGATCGTGGAGGAGACCGGCCCCGAGGTCACCTCGGTGGCGAAGGGCGACCGGGTCGTCATCCCCTTCAACATCTGCTGCGGCCACTGCTTCATGTGCCGGCAGGGCCTCCACTCCCAGTGCGAGACGACCCAGGTGCGCTCCCGGGGCATGGGCGCCGCACTCTTCGGATACACCAAGCTGTACGGACAAGTTCCCGGCGGGCAGGCGCAGTTCCTGCGGGTCCCGTTCGGGAACAGCCTGCCGGTCAAGGTACCGGCCGGGCCGCCGGACGACCGGTTCGTCTACCTCTCCGACGTGCTGCCCACCGCCTGGCAGGCGGTCGAGTACGCGGCGATCCCGCCCGGTGGCACGGTCACCGTCCTCGGCCTCGGCCCGATCGGCGCCATGGCGGCACGCATCGCACGCCACCGGGGAGCCGGGCTCGTCGTCGGTGTGGACCTGGTGCCCGAGCGCCTGGCCCGCGCGAGCGCGTACGGCGCCACCTGCCTGGACCTGCGGCGTTACGACCGCGGCCCCGGCGACGCGATCCGGGAACTCACCCAGGGGCGCGGCACGGACTCCGTCATCGACGCCGTCGGCATGGAGGCGCACGGCGCTCCTACGGCCAAGGCGGCCCACTGGGCGGTCGGGCTGCTGCCGGACGCCGTGGCCGAGCGCCTCATGGAGACGGCGGGCATCGACCGGCTCTCCGCGGTCTACGCCGCCGTCGACGTGGTGCGCCGGGGCGGCACGATCTCGCTCTCCGGCGTCTACGGAGGCGCCGTCGACCCGCTGCCTCTGCTGAAGATGTTCGACAAGCAGATCCAGCTCCGGATGGGCCAGGCCAACGTGTGGCGCTGGGTCGACGACATCCTCCCGCTGCTCACCGACGCGGACCCGCTCGGCGTCGACAGCTTCGCGACCCACCATCTGCCACTGGAACAGGGACCCCGGGCGTACGCCGCCTTCCAGCAGAAGGCGGACGGCATGATCAAGACGCTGCTGAACCCCTGACAGGAGCGCGCCGCACCCGGTGGCCGGATCCGTCCGTCGTCACGCCCGGTGCCGCTGCCGCCACTCGATCATGAGGATGGTGGCGTCGTCCGCCAGTTCGTCGTTCTGGTGCTCCAGGATCGAGTGGATGAGCTGGCGCAGCGCCTCCGGAGCGAGTTCGCCGACCGCGGTGGCCCGGATGATCGAGGTCGTGAACCCGGCGAGGCCGAACTCCGATCCGCCCGCCAGCCGCGCCTCGGTCACCCCGTCCGTGTAGAGGATGATGCGGTCCCCGGGTCTCAGCGCCATTTCCCGGACGGTGCGCGAGTGGTCGCCGAGCGTTCCGGGCGTTCCCATGGGGGGTTCGCCGGGGTGTTCGAGGGCGCTCTCCAGGACCTGGTCGTCACGGATGAGCAGCGGCGGCGGGTGCCCGCAGTTGACCCAGCTCAGGATGCCGCTGGCCAGGTCGAGCTGCATGACGACTCCGGTGCAGAACTGGTCCGGCAGCCACTCGGCGAGCGCCTCGTCGACGGTCTTCGTCATCTCGCCCAGTCCGGAACCCTGGCGCCGGGCGCTGCGGAGGCCGGCCATCGCGATGGCGGTGGTCAGCCCGGACGCGAGGTTGTGACCCATCGAGTCCAGGATCACGGCGTGCAGCGTCGACTCCGTCAGCGCGTGGTCGAAGGCGTCCCCGCCCAGCTCGTAGGCAGGTTCGAGGACCGCGGTGGAGACCGCCCGGTCGTCGCCGACCGTGCGGGGAGGCAACAGGGCCCGCAGCATCTCCGCCGGCAGGGTCATCGTCCCGGTGCGCGCCTGCTGCACCAGCCGGTCGCTGAACGCACGCTTGGAGATGATGGCCATCGCGAGGACGGAGGCCAGCGACTCGCACCGTTCCAGCAGGAGACCGTCGAGCGTCTCCAGATGGAAGCCGACCACTCCCAGGCGCTCCTCGCCGTCGACGAGCGGGAGCCAGACGATCAGCGTGCGGGCGTCGGTGTTCTGCACGCGCAGGGACATGGCGCGGTAGGCCCAGCCCGCCAGGGACCCGTCCACCGGCAGCCGGTGCTCGCCGGACAGCAGGGTCAGCTGGCGTTGCTGCAGGTCCACGAGGTAGACGTCGACGTGGCCGAGACCCAGGCGCGCGGCGTGCCGGTTGGCCAGGACGGAGAGATTGGTCGGAGCCGTCTCGTGCACGTCCGCCAGGAACCTGTGCAGGACGTGCTCGCCGTCTTCACCCGACGGGTCGTTCATCGGCGCGGCTTCCGGGGCGCGGGCCCCGTCCCGGGCCGGGTGGCCGGTCGGTCTGCTGTACCGGGGGGCATGGCGGACTCCAGGGGCCGGGGGTCGCACCGGCACGCGCCGTCACCGGGGTACCGACCGGACCGGAGCGCGCGGTCGTCCGTCCAGACAATCCGGGGCGGCCGGGTGACGCCACCCCTCGCCGCCGTTCGGCGGAGAGGCTGTCCGCCTCGCCTCGCCCCGGCCCTGCGCGGACAGGCGACTGCCCCGGGGCCGGAGCCCCGGGGCAGTCTCAGGCGTTCAGCCGGTACGTGACCGTCAGCGGAAGGAGTTGATGTACCCGGCCGCCGGGGTACCGACGCCCGTCACGTCGTCGTACCCCTTGACCGCCGTGAGGGAGGCGTCCTTGCCGAGGGTCCGCAGCGAGGTCAGCAGACCGTCCGTCGCGTCGACGCTGTTGGCGAAGTCCACCCGGGCCACCGCGAGGTCACGGCCCGCACCCAGCGGGTGGTCGGTGACGTCGTGGTACGCCTTCGAGGAGTAGCGGGCGTAGATCCCGGGGTTGGCGAAGCCGATCGGCCGGCCGTGCTGGGCCTGCTGCGCGAGGGCCTGGACGCCGGCGATGACCGGGGCCGCCAGGGACGTGCCGCCGATGCGGTACTCGTCGTAGCCGAGCGAGCCGTCGGGCAGCGTCTGGGTCTGCCCGACCAGGAAACCGGTGTTCGGGTCGGCGACCGCCGCGATGTCCGGCTCGGTACGCATCCGGGTCTTGCCGTTCGCCTTGGCGAGCGAGTCCGGCACGACACCACGCTGGTAGGACGGCTGCTTCACGGTCGAGCTGGTGCCGCCGCCGGCGCCGGAGGTGTAGGCGCCGGGGAAGTCGGTCCAGCTCCTCCCGTCGTCGGAGAGGTTGGCCTTCACCGTGCCCCAGCCGGTCTCCCACTGGTACGCGTCACCCTTGCCGACGGCCAGCGAGGTGCCGCCGACCGATGTCACCCACGCGGAGTTGGACGGGACGTCGACCTGCTTGGTGCCGGTGGACGCGACGTTGTCGCCCGCGTCGCCGGAGGAGAAGTAGAAGCCGATGCCCTCGACCGCGCCCAGCTTGAACACCTGGTCGTACGCGGCCGCGACGTCCGGGGTCTCGTTGGCCTCGACGTCGCCCCAGGAGTTGGAGACGATGTCGGCGAGCCGGTGGTCGACGACCTTGTTGAGGGAGTCCAGCAGGTCGGCGTCGTAGCAGGAGGCGCCGCCCACGTACACGATGTCCGCGGCGGGCGCGAGAGCGTGCACGGCCTCGACGTCGAGGGTCTCCTCGCCGTACCAGCCGGACGCCCCGCACTCCTCGGTCGCCGTGTAGTCGGCCGGCAGCACCTGGCGGAGCTGGCCCTTCTTGTACGGGGCGTCGCCGTTGCGCTTGGCGTACTCGGCTGCGTCCTTCGCGATGGTCGGCGAGGCGTACGCGTCGGTGATCGCGACGGTCACGCCCTTGCCGGTCCAGCTGCCCGCACCGTACGCGGAGCGGAGCTGCTTGCCGGTGTAGCCCTTGACCGCGTAGGGCACCTTGGAGCCGTACGCGCCGGGCAGCGAGGAGGCGGTGTTCGACCCGTAATAGGTGGAGAAGGGGCCCGCGTTGCGGAACACCGCGTCCGGCGGCGGGAGTACCTCGTCCTGGCTCGACTTGTGCGGCGCGTTGTCCAGACCGGACACCGCGAGCACGGCTCCGCCCAGCCCGGCCGGCACGGAGGCCTCCGCGGAAGGGGCGCGGTAAGTGCGGCTGCCCTTGCGGTAATTGTGCAACTGGGTGGAGAACGTCTTCTCGGCCGCGGCGACGTCACCGGTGGCGGAGACGTAGTGCTGGTTCGCGCCGGTGACGGTCAGGCCGTTCGAGGTCAGCCACCGGCCGACCTCGTCGATCTGCTGCTGGGTCGCTCCGAACCGGGCCTGTGCCTGGTCGGCGCTCAGGTACTTCCCGTACGAGGAGGACAGAGGGTCGGACACGGCGGCGGCATACGCGGCGAGCCCCGCCGCGTCCCGTCCGGCGAGGTGCACCCGGACGCTCACCTTGCCGCTGTCGGCAGTGGCGCCCTGGTCCGCCTGGGTGGTCGCCCAGGCGGGCTTGGTGCCCTGCAACGCGTCGCGCCCGCCCGGAGCGGAGTCCGCACTGGCGGACGGTATGCCGAGGGCGAGTGCGCCGGCGAGCAGTGGCAGTGTCGCCGCCATGCTCAGCCCGGCACGTTTTCCGGCGCGGCTGATTCTCATGTAACCCCCTGCGATATGGGTGTTTCGCGTGCGGAGCATGTGCTGGGTGATATGCACATGTGATCCGCCACTCTTGCGAGGAACCCTTCATGTATGGGGCATGCATTTGCCAAGAAACCGTCAAGGGGTCATATCCGGACGGGGGTTACGGCCGGAAGGGGCGGGAATGCGCGGGCGGGTCCGGATGCCCGCATCCGTCCGGTCACCCGGCGAGAAGTTCCCCGTGGGCCCTGCGCAGCTCCTCGGCCGCCTCGCGGCCCGCGGGGCGCAGCGGTTCGCGGACGGGGCCGAGGTCCAGCAGCGCCTTGGCGGTGACCGTACCGGGCAGCCCGGACGCCATCATCAGCTCGGTCAGCCGGGTGTTGCGGGCGTTGAGGCGTGCGGCCTCGTCGGTACGGCCCGCGTCGAAGGCGTCGAGCGGCGCCCGCACCTGGCGGGGCGCGACGTTGGCCACCGTGCTCACGTACCCCGCGCCGCCGACCGCGTAGAGGGGCAGGTTGAGCTCCTCGCAGCCGGAGTAGTAGGCGAGCCCCGTGCGCGACAGCACCCCGGTCGTGCCGAGCATGTCGTAGGCGCAGTCCTTCACCGCCACGACGCGGGGGTGCTCCGCGAGCCTCAGCAGGGTCTCCGGCTCGATCCGGGTGCCCGTGCGGCCGGGGATGTCGTACAGCATCAGCGGCAGCCCGGACGCCTCCGCGACGCGAAGGAAGTGCGCCTGGACGGCCTCCTGCGGCGGCCTGCTGTAGTACGGGGTCACCACCAGCAGCCCGTCCGCACCCGCCTTCTCCGCCTCGCGCGCCAGCTCCACCGTGTGCCGGGTGTCCGCGCTGCCCACGCCCGCCAGGACCGGCACCCCGTCACCCACCGCCTCCCGCACCACGCGTACCAGCGCCGTCTTCTCGGCGTCCGTCGTGGTCGGGGACTCCCCGGTGGTGCCGCTGAGGACGAGGCCGTCGCAGCCGTCGCGCACCAGGGCGGCGGCGTGGGCGGCCGCGGCGTCCGGATCGAGCGCCCCGGAAGCGGTGAAGGGGGTGACCATCGCGCAGAGCGCGCGGCCGAAGGGGCGGGGGCGAGGGCGGTCGGTCGTCATGTGAGGCAGTGTCGACGGGCCCACGCGGCCGGGTCCAGCAAGTTCTGCTTGCCCCGAGGATGTAGCGGAGCTGAACGGTGGCGGACACGGCGGACACCGGGCGCGAACCGGAAGGTGCCGTCCGGCCGGCGGCGTCGCCGCGCGTCCGCCGGGTGCCGGGCGAACCGTCCGGGGTCCGGTGGCGTCTCACATGATCCGGAAGGAACGGGCAGAGCGCCAAGGGGAGCGGATGCGCACACGTGCGGACGGACGGATACGGCGGGGGAGCGGGGCCGCGGCGCTGCTCGGGGCGGGAGCGCTGGTCCTGACCGGCTGCGCGGGAGTCTTCGTACCGGCGGGGGAGGGGGAACCCGCAAAGACGCCGGCCGTCACGCGCGCGCCGGCGTCCGCGGGCGGGCCCGTCGCGGCGGAGACCCTGGACCCCTCGGCCTTCCCCTCCGGGGACATCGCGCTGCCCGCTCCCACGCCCACACCTGCCCCTACCGGTGACTGTCCCGCCTCCGGCGCCCGCGTGGACATGGGGCCGGTGGAGACGGCGATGTTCGCGCGGGCCGTCGTACTGACCCTCGTCAACTGCGGTACCGAGCCCTACCAGGTCGACGGCTACCCCTCGGTCCGGGTCCTGGACGAGAACGGTGACCGGCTGCCGGTCCCGGTCAACGCGGGCCGCTCGATGTTCGGCCCCGACCTCGGCCCCGAGTCGGTGGCGCTGAAGCCCGGCGGGACCATGAAGTCCATCCTCGCCTGGGTCTCGACCGAGGAGGGCGGCGACCTGATCGAGAGCGACTCCCTGGAGCTCGCGGCGGCCCCGGACGCCGGATCGCTGAACTTCCCCCTGGTCGGCCACGACCTGCGGCTGATGGACGAGCTGAACACGACCGCCTGGCGCGAGAAGCTGCCGGGCTGACCCGGCGGCCCGGAGCGAGAAGCTGCCGGGCTGACCCGACGGCCCGGAAGACGCCTGGGGCCGAACCCGGCGGCCCGGAGCGAGGAGCTGCCGGGCCGGACGTGACGGCCCGGAAGACGCCGGGCCGGACCCGATGGCCCGGGACCGCGGGCCGTCGGGGCCCGGGCCGCGAGCTCCTCGGACCCGCTCGTCAACCCGCCCCGAGGGGGTCCCCCGTCCGTGGAGCGGCCGGGAAAGGGCACGGCGGAAAGGCCCTAGGCTTGGGCTGCCTGAACCGTGTACGCACCCCGTGCACCCGAGCACGCACCGAGGAGAACCCCCGATGTCCGCAGAGCGCCCCACCCTGCCGCCGGTGCGGCTCCCCGCCGAGGCCGAACTGGCGAGGGACGCCCTGGCCGCGCCCCTGCTGGTGCGGGCCGTGCGGCTCGCCCGCTGGGCCGGGCCCGGTACGCGCGTCGGCGCCGGCGGCGAGCTCGTCGAGGCACAGCTCCCCGGAGCCGCCGAACACCTGGGTCTCCCCGCCGACGAGGACGGGGCCGCCCTCGCCAGCGAGGCCTGGCGCCTGGCCGTCGACACCGGCCTGGTGGACGTCACCGATCCCGCCGAAGGCGACGACCACGCGACGGACGGGACCTTCGGCGACGGCGGGACGGCGGACTCGGCCGAGGGCACGGCCACCCAGGGGGAGAGCCTCGCCCTGCTGACCGGTGGCTCGCCGGCGGACGTCCTCTCCGTCTGGCTCGACGGCCTGGAGGCCGCCTTCGCCGACGCCACCGCCCCGGTCTTCGACGACTTCGCCGATCTGGTCGGGGCGGACGGCTCCGTCGACTTCGGCGCCCTGGACTGGGACCCGGAGGCCGAGGCCGAGTTCCTCGAAGGCGTGCTCGGCAACCTCTACGTGCTCACCCTTTCGGAGGGCGGACCCGGCGACGGCCCCGTACCGCTGCCCGCCCTCGCCGCGTCCATGATCGTCCCGGACGACATGGGCGAGCCCACCGACGACGTCCTGGAGCAGGTGTCGGAGGCGATGATGCGGCTGGACGACCAGTTCCGGGTGCTGGAGCCGATCGGGATCGTGGAGTACCACCCCGTCGACGAGACGCTGATGTTCGAGGAGGGCGAGGCCCCGGCCGCGCCCGAGGGCGACGAGGAGGACGTCAGCCGGTACGGCATGGTCAGGCTGACCCCGCTGGGGCTCTACGGCATCCGGTCCCGGATGCTGGAGGCGGGGGTGGACGCGCCCGCCATCGGCGACCTCGCGGAGAAGGACGCCACGGCCCTCCTGGACGGCATCGCGTACTACCCCGAGGCCGCCGCCCAGGCGGAGATCGGACTGTGGATCGCCGGGCGCGGTGACGGCGACGCCGTCGCGACCGCCGCCGACCTGCTCGCCGCCGCCCGGGGCGACGACGAGGGCGCCCCGCTGCGCCGGCTCCACTGCCAGCAGGCGCTGGCCCTCACCGGGCCCGGGGCCGAGCCCGCTCTGCGCGCGGTGCTGGGCGACCCCGAACTGGGCGGGCTCTCCCGGGTCTGGCTCGCGGAGCACGGCGCGACGGACGTCCCGCCGCCGCCGGAGTCCATGGTCTTCTGGCTGGCCGTGGACACCCTCGCCGCGCAGCTGGACGCCGACGGCGAGATGGCGGAGCTGCAAGGGCTGGTCGAGGGGCTCGTCGGCCGGGACGGCGACTTCTTCGACCAGGTCTGGCGGGTCGACCACCCAGCGACCGCAGAGGTGCTGGACGCCATGGGCCGGCTGCACGGCGACAAGAAGACGGCGAAGGAAGCGCGCAAGGCGGCCTTCAAGGCCCGCTCCCGCGCCGGGTCCTGACGGGGCGCCGGCTGCCGTTCGCCGATGCGCGCGGCAGCCGG
>NZ_JBHWZJ010000167.1:0-15305 GCF_042728415.1 Streptomyces sp. NPDC060198
GCGTACGGGCTGCCGGGGCCGGGGCCGGGTGACACGGACTCAGCCGTCGAGCCGCTTCCGCTCCCCCGCGGGGACGGCGATCTGGAGGGTGTTGCCCGGCGGCGGGAAGGGGCAGATGAAGTGATCGGCGAAGGCGCACGGCGGCAGCAGGGCGCGGTTGAAGTCGACCGTCACCGAGCCGTCAGCCGCCGGGGCGGCGGGCCGCAGGAAGCGGAACCGGAAGCTGCCCACGCCGCTGGTCGCGTCGGCGAAGACGATCCACAGCGACCCGTCCGGCTCGACCGCGGCCTGGAGGGTGTGCTCACTCCCGTCCACCACGAACGTCACCTCGCCCGCGAGTTGGAGACCCCGCTCGACGCCGTCCGCGTTCTTCACCCGGACGGTGCGGTCCGCGTACCCGCGGAAGGTGCCGGGCAGGCTCCAGCGGGCGTCGTGACCGGCCGCCTCGATGGACCTGAACGCACGCCGGGCCGGGGACGCCGGATCGAAGTCCCGGACCGCCCAGAGACCCTCGCGGCGGACCACGACGAAGCGCCGTCCGCCGAGGGCCACCCGGGCGTCGTCGGCCGGCCCGAGGTCGGGGCCGAGACGGACGTCGCCGGTCAGCGGCTTGCCGTCGACGGTCAGTCCGTCCTCGGCGCCGGCGGTCAGAACGAGATCGTCACCGTCCGCGCGCCACTCTCCCGGGACGGCCGGAATTCGCCCTTCCGGGTAGTCGGCGAGCCAGTGGGTACCGGCCAGCGAGAGCGGCCCGTAGGGTGCCGCCGCCGCCGCGATGCGCCCCTCGTGCCAGCTCCGCCATTCCTGCTGTGCGTGCGTGCTCATGCGCTCAACCTTTCCATACGGGTTCGGCCAGCCCGAGGTGTTCCCGCAGGGTGGAACCGGTGTACTCGGAGCGGAAGGCTCCGCGCTCCTGGAGGAGGGGAACGACCCGGTCGACGAAGGCGTCCAGACCGCCGGGGGTCAGGTGCGGCACCAGGATGAAGCCGTCCGCCGCCTTCCGGTCGACGAAGTCGGTCAGTCCGGCGGCCACGGTCTCCGGGCTGCCGACGAAGGACTGCCGGGTGGCGCTCTCGATCACGGTCTCCCGGATGGAGAGTCCCTTCTCCTCCGACAGTGCCCGCCATTTCGCGGCCACGGCGAACGGGTCGGCGACCCGGACCCGGCCCTGCACGAACCCGGAGTCCGGCTCCGGGTCCACCGAAGGGAACGGCCCGTCGGGATCGTACGAGGACAGGTCACGGCCCCACACCTGCTCGAGGGCGAGGATCGCGTTCTGCGGGGAGACTTGGAGACGGCGGATCTCGGCGGCCTCCTGCTGGGCCTCCGCGTCGGTGTCGGCGACCACGACCGTGACACCGGGCATGATCTTCAGGTCGTCGGAGTCCCGGCCGTACTTCGCGAGGCGCCCCTTGACGTCGGCCCAGAACGCGCGTCCGGCCTCCAGGGTGCCGTGGCGGGTGAAGATGACGTCGGCGGCACCGGCCGCGAACTCCCGGCCCTCGTCGGAGTCCCCGGCCTGGATGACGACCGGATGCCCTTGCGGGGAGCGGGGGACGGTGAACTCCCCGGAGATGTCGAAGTGGCGGCCGTGGTGCGCGAACGGGCGGGGCACGCCGTCCGGAGTCCAGGAATCCCACAACTCCCGTGCGGCGGCAACGAATTCGGCGGCCCGGGTATAGCGGTCCGCGCGGTCGAGGAAGCCACCGCGGCGGAAGTTCTCACCGGTGAAGGCGTCCGAGGAGGTGACCACGTTCCACGCCGCGCGGCCACCGCTGAGGTGGTCGAGGGTGGCGAACCGGCGGGCCAGCTCGTACGGCTCGTTGAAGGTCGCGTTGACCGTGGCGGCGAGCCCGAGCCGGTCGGTGACGGCGGCGAGCGCGTTCAGCACGGTGAGGGACTCGGGCCGCCCGACGACGTCGAGGTCGTGGACGCGCCCGTCGTACTCGCGCAGCCGGAGCCCCTCCGCGAGGAAGAAGAAGTCGAACTTGCCGCGCTCGGCGGTCCTGGCCAGATGTTCGAAGGAGGCGAAGTCGATCTGACTGCCGGACCGGGGGTCCGACCAGACCGTGGTGCTGTTGACGCCCGGGAAGTGGGCCGCCAGATGCATCTGCCGGTGCGCGGTCATCGCCGTTCCCCCGGCGTCCGGGCGAGCGCGTAGCGGCTGGCGGGGCGGGCGAGGCCGAGGTGCTCGCGGAGGGTGTGGCCGGGGTGGAAGGTGCGGAAGAGGCTGCGGTGCTGGAGGAGGGCCACGGTGCCGTTGACGATCCTTTCGAGGTCGCGGGCCGGAGTGATGGGGGTGAGGTGGAAGCCGTCCGCCGCACCCGCCCGGTACCACTGCGAGATGAGTTCGGCGAGGTCCACCGGCCCGCCCCGGAAATAGGTGCCGTGACCGGCCAGCGGCGGACCGCTCTCCAGCCCCGGTTCGGGTGCGGTCTCCGCGTCGCCGAGGTCGACCGCGAGCGCGACCAGCACTCTGAGCTCGCGCGCGGAGCGGCCGTGCGCGGCGGCCAGCCGGTGGACGTCCGCGCGGGCGGCGGCTGCCTGTTCGGGCGTGGTGGCCCGGACGTGCACCACGTCCGCGTGGCGGGCCGCGACCGCCCGGGCGGAGGCGGTGGTGCCGTCGATCACCGTGACGGGCCGCCCCTGCGGGGGCCTCGGCACGATGGCGGGGCCGCGTACGGAGAAGGCCTCGCCCTCGAAGTCGATGTGGTGCACCTTGTCCCGGTCGATGAACCGGCCGGTGGCGGTGTCCCTGATCTCGGCGTCGTCCTCCCAGCTGTCCCAGAGCCGCGCGCCCGCGTCGGCGGCCTCCCCCGCCTCGCGCCACAGGGCCTCGGCGGGCGCGGCGGGCCGCCGGCCGAAGAGCCGGGCCACGGCCTCCGTCGACGAGACGTCGGCACTCCAGCCGGCCCTGCCCCGGCTCACCCAGTCCAGGGTGGCGACGGCGGACGAGACGTGGAAGGGCTCGGTGTGCGTGGTGTCGACGGTCGGGACGAGCCCGATCCGGTCGGTGGCGGGCGCGATCCGGGCGAGCACGGAGAGCGCGTCGGGTCCGGGCCGGGCGAAGGAGTCGCCGAGGGTCACGTAGTCGAGGGCGCCGCCCTCGGCGAGCCGCGCCAGACCGAGATAGTGGTCCGGCTCGTATCGGGGCGGGCCACCGATCTCGGCGGCCAGATGGAGGGGTCTGCCGGTGGTCATGCGGGCCTTCCGGGAACTGGGCGATGGGGGGTTGACGGTCGGTTCGAGAGGATCCGCGGGCTTCGAGAGGATCCGTGGGTCCGAAGGGGGTCGTAGCTTCCGTGCGGACGGAGTCGAGCGGCCGGGCAGAGCGGCCCGTGGCGGGACCGCCGCTCCTACAGGACCTTGGAGAGGAAGGCGCGGGTGCGCTCCCGGGTGGGCCGGTCGAGCACCTCGGCGGGCGGCCCCTGCTCGACGATGCGCCCCTCGTCCATGAAGACGACGGTGTCGGCCACTTCGCGGGCGAAGCCGATCTCGTGGGTGACCACGATCATGGTGGTGCCCTGCTCGGCCAGATCCTTGATCACGTCGAGGACTTCGCCGACGAGTTCGGGGTCGAGCGCGGAGGTCGGCTCGTCGAAGAGGAGCAGCTTCGGCTCCAGCGCGAGGGCACGCGCGATGGCGACCCGCTGCTGCTGCCCACCGGAGAGCTGCCGGGGGTAGGCCGCCGCCTTGTCGGAGAGGCCCACCCGCTCCAGCAGCCGCTCGGCCGTGGCGATCGCCTCGCCCCGGGGGCGGCGCAGCGCGGAGACGGGCGCCTCGATGATGTTCTCCACCACGGTGAGGTGGGGGAAGAGGTGGAAACTCTGGAAGACGAAGCCGATCCGGGTGCGCCGGCGAAGCACCTCGCGCTCGCGCAGTTCGTACAGCTTGTCGCCGTCCCTGCGGTAGCCGATGAGGTCGCCGTCCACGGTGATCCAGCCGCGGTCGGCCTTCTCCAGGTGGTTGATGGTGCGCAGCAGGGTGGATTTGCCGGAGCCGGAGGGGCCGAGGACGACGGTCACCTCGCCGGGCCGGACGGTGAGGTCGATGCCGCGCAGCACCTCGGCCGAGCCGAAGCTCTTGTGCAGGGCTCGGATCTCGACCATGGGTGGCGCTTCGGTGGTGGTGAGCGACATGGCACTTCCTCGCAAGCGGTTCGGGGCGGCGGACGCGGTACGGGTGGGTACGGTCCGGCCGGTGGGGTGCGGGAGGGTCTCCGCCCGGGTCAGTTGGCGAATACGGGGCGCCCGGCGAGGGCGCGCAGGAAGGTGAGTGCGGTACGGGCGGTGGCGTCGTTCTGGCCGAACGCGGGGCCTCCGGTGCGCGGCCGGGTGAAGGCGCCCGACGCGCGTGCCGTGGTGAAGGGGCCGAGGGCGAAGCGCCGGGGATGGGTGGTGCCGTCGCGGTCCTGTATCCCGCCGTCGAGCGGGGAGACCTGGAGGAGGCCGTTCTCGGTGACGGCCGCCCCGTCCTCATACAGTCCGCGCAGGAGCGGGCTGCTGGTGTGCCGCAGGGAGGGTGACGGGAGGCGTGCCTCGACGAGTGCCCGGGCCTCGGTGCGCGCGCCGGGGACGGTGGGACTGCCTGCCCGGAAGACGCCCTGCTCCTCGTCCGTCTCGACGGTCGTGTCGGCGCCGAGGAAGCGGACGACTCCGGCGCGGGAGAGGGCGAGCAGCTGTTCGAGCCGGGGGCCGGGTGGACCGGAAGCGATATAGCTGAAGAACCCCTGCCAGCTGTCGCCGGTGTCCCCGAGGGCGATCAGCTGGACGTAGGCGGAGAGGAGTCCGAAGAACACGGCCAGATCCTGCGAGTACGCGTCGTCATGGCGTCGCGCCAGATCAGCCGTGATGTGGTCGCGCAGGGCTCCCTGGAGGGCCTCCTGGTCGGGGAGGGTGACGCCGCTCAAGGGACGGTCGAGCGCGTCCAGGTCGAGGCGGTCCGCCGGATCGGGTACGGACCGGGCCACCAGTTCGGCGAGTTCGGCGCTGTCCGGCTCGGCGGCTTCGTAGCTCTCCTGGAATTCCTCCCAGCCGACGGTGGTGCGTCCGGGGTGCGCGGTGAAGAGCCGGTGGTAGTGGGCGTGGGCGAGTTCGCGGGCGATGAGCGGCCAGACGTCGCGTCGGAAGTCCAACGGGCCTGGAGCGGCGAGGAGTTCCTTGACGCGTTCGGGTCCGAGATGGTGCGGCAGCGGCGGACGCTCGCCCTCCCAGCCGTAGCCGATCTTCGAGCGGTAGGGAACTCCGCGCCGGGACCCGACGTACAGGACGGGTTCACGTCCGGACGGGTGGTAGACGCCGTCCTCGTACCGGCCGCCCCGGCCCTCGGTGAGGAGAACCATCAGGTCCACGAAGGCCAGTCCGAAGCCCCGGACGAGGACGGGCTCGCCCGGGCGGAGTGCGCCGAGGTCGGTGTCGGCGGTGAAGTCGGGCGGCAGGTGCACCAGTTGGTGGCGCAGCGCGAAAGCGGACAACTCCCTCTGCTCGTCGTCCGGTTCGGCATCCAGGTGGCCGACCGTGAGGACGACGAGGTCGGCCAGGAGGGGTTCGGTGCGCCCTTCCAGCCAGACCCGCTGCCGGCCGTCGCGGGGGCCGGTGACGCGCAGGGCGCGGGTGGGGTGTTCGTGCACGGTGATCCCGGCGGGCAGGGCGGCGGCGGACTCCTCGTAGAACCAGCGCAGGTAGACGCTCTGGAGTCGGCGAGTGGGGAAGTCCTGGCCGGTCAGGGCGTGGATCTCCGCGAGGACGGCGGGTTCGGCGTCGACGGTGATGCGGCCCGCTCTGACCTCCTCGGCCCAGGCGTCCAGGGCGGGCCCCGGTCGGACCGGGCCCTCCTGGCGCACCGTCTCGTCGGTGAAGACGGTGACGTCCTGGGCCATGGAGTTCATCCAGAGCAGCGGGGACTGGTCGTGGCGCCATATGCGCCCGCCGCCGGCGGGGTGGGGGTCCACGAGGTGGATGTCCAGCGGAGCGCCCGCGTACAGCTCGGCGGCGTTGGCCGCGATGCGCTCGATCAGTCCGGTGCCGCGGGGTCCGGCGCCGATGACGACGAGGGTGGGTACGGGGGTCATCGGGCGTCCGCCGTTCCGCGTGCGTAGTAGCGCTCGACGTAGTGCTGGCCGATGCTGAGGAGGGAGGTGACGACGACGTACCAGATGGTGGCGACCAGCAGCAACGGGATGATCTGGTAGGTGCGGTGGTACACGAGCTGCACGGAGTAGAGCAGGTCCTGCACGGCGATGATGCTGACGATCGAGGTGCCCTTGAGCGCGCCGATCAGCATGTTCCCGGCCGGCGGCACGATGGACCGCATCGCCTGCGGCAGCACGATCCGGCGGAACCGGCGCCAGGGGCCCAGCCCCAGGGACTGGGCGGCCTCCAACTGCCCGCGTTCCACCGAGAGGATGCCGCCGCGCACCACTTCGGCGGCGTACGCGGCTTCGTGCAGGGTGAGACCGACGACGGCGACGGTGACGGGGCCCAGCAGATTCACGGTGTTGACCCCGAGGATCTCGGGGTAGAGCGCACCGATGTTGAACCAGAACAGCAGCTGGACCAGGATCGGGGTGGACCGGAAGAGCCAGACGTATCCCCAACTCGTCGCCTTGAGCACGCGGTTGCCGGAGAGGCGCATCACCGCGAGCAGCGTTCCCAGGGCGAAGCCGAGCACCATCACGACGGCCGTCAGCCAGAGGGTCAGACCGAGCCCCCGCAGCACCGAGTCGGTGGTGAAGTACTGCCCGACGACGCCCCATTGGAACGCGTCGTTGCGGACCACGGAGACGAGGACGAGGCCCAGCAGGGCGAGGACGACCGCGGCGGCCGCCCACTGGCCCGTGCGGCGCACCGGGACGATGCGGGGGACGACGTCCGTGCCGGCGTGTTCGGACCGGGGCGGGTCCGCCGCGGATTTCGGGTCGGAGGAGTGGGACGCGGAGGTGAGGGACTCTGTCTGCGCGGACATGCTGGGGCTCCGTGGATGCGGGATCGAACACGGGGCGCGACTTCACAGCGAGCACGAGGCGGACCAGGCCCCTCAGCACTGGTCCTCCCCTGAGATAAGCGGCGTACGCGCTCCGCTGTCAAGCCTGTCCACACTGTGGGCCGCAGCCGGGCGGCAGTTGACGCACCACCGAATGCCTGTTCAACTGAGCGCATGTATTCGCAGCAGTGGCTGGTCACCCGCTCCCACATCGACTTCGGTCGTGTGTGGTCCTGTTCCTGTTGAGCTGACGCCCTGCTCCTCCTCGCACGCTCGCGCCTTCGCGTGTCTCCGTGCGTTCCTCCCCGCGTGACTTCACCCGCACGAGAGCTCCCTCCCCTCCCCTCGTACAGCTGACCTGACGACCTCCCGCTCCGCCCCGCGCCGCCCCAGGGCCGTGTCCGGCGGGGGCGGTCGGCATACCCCGGTAGATCCACCACTTCCGCGTGAACCAGCACGCCCGGCACGTCCGGCACGCCTCGGCGCGTCCGGCGCGTCCCGGCGCGCCCCGACGAATCTGGAGCAGCCGCACCATGCCCCGTACCCGGCACACCGTCACCTTCGCCCTGATCACCGCCGCCACCCTCGCGCTCGCCGGATGCGGGACGGGCGACCCCGCCACGGCACAGGCGGCCGGCACCGCCGCCGCGGACACCCCGAAGAACGACGTGGTGTCCGCCGTGAAGAAGGACGACGCGGCGGCGGCCCTGCTGCCGGCCGACGTCCGTTCGGCGGGAACGCTGAGAATCGCCAGCGCCGCGGGCGCACCGCCGGGAGCGTTCTACGAGGCGGACGGCAAGACCCTGTCCGGGGCGGACGTCGACTTCGCCGACGCGGTGGCCCGCAAGCTCGGTCTGAAGCTCCACCGCGAGGTGGCCTCCTTCGAGGCGATCCTGCCCGCGCTCGGCAGCGGCAAGTACGACGTGGGCACCGGCAACTTCGGTGTCACCGACGAACGGCGGGCGACGATCGACTTCGTCACG
Source organism: Streptomyces sp. NPDC060198 (assembly GCF_042728415.1). Classification (NCBI taxonomy): domain Bacteria; kingdom Bacillati; phylum Actinomycetota; class Actinomycetes; order Kitasatosporales; family Streptomycetaceae; genus Streptomyces; species Streptomyces sp. NPDC060198. The sequence goes on from NZ_JBHWZJ010000167.1 coordinate 7,965, forward strand.
TACATCAATGACGGCCAGGGCTTCGCCGTGCGCAAGGACAGCAAGCTGAAGGAGGTCACCGACCTCACCCAGCTGTGCGGGCTGAAGGTCGCCACGGGCGCGGGGACGACCTTCGAGGTGACGCTGGAGAAGAACAAGGGGCTGTGCTCCGCGGCGGGCGAGAAGCCCTACACCGTGCAGACCTTCGCCGATCCGACCTCGATCTGGATCGGGCTCCAGCAGGGCCGGATCGACGTGGTGATGTCGACGATCAACGGGCTGCGCTACGCGGTGACCCAGCAGAAGGACGTCCGCTTCCTCAACGAGTTCAAGCGGCTCGACGTCGGCTTCGCCTTCAAGAAGGGCACCCCGCTGGCCCCCGCCTTCCAGGCCGCGGTGAACAGCCTCAAGAAGGACGGCACCTACGACCGCATCCTGGAGAAGTGGGGCACCACCGAGTCGGCGATCGGGACCTCGCAGATCTCTCCGCCCGAGATCAAGTGAGGCCGCGCGGCGACGACGGACAGGGGCAGCACGTCGGTGGCGCCCGGCGGGCTCAGCAGTCGCAACCGCAGTCGCAGCAGCACCCGTCGCCGCAGTTGGAGCAGCAGTCGGAGCAGTTCGAGCAGCAGTCGCAGCACTCGCAGCAGTCCGCGTCGTTGCACAGCCCCTCGCGCCGCTGCCGCGACCAGGGGCCGTCGTAGGTCCCGCAGCACATCTGGCAGGTGCAGGCGAGTCCGGCCCAGACCAGGCAGCCGGCGATGAGCCCGCGCCGGTCACGGGGCGGCCGCGGGGGCTCGGGCGGCGGTGCCGTCGGGCCCCCGGGGGCGTGCGGGCCGCCGGGGGCGTACGGGTTGCCGGGGGCGTACGGGTTGCCGGGAGGCGGTCCGTACGCCCCCCGGTGCGCGCAGGAGTCGGTGGCGAAGGCCCGGTCCACCGCGCGGCGCAGTTCGTGCACGAGCAGGACGTGTACCAGCTTGGCATCGCTGAACTCCGCGTCGGCGAGCGCCAGACGCACCCCGCGCACGGCGTCGTCGCAGAGCCTCCTGGCCTCCGCGAGCGGGGTCCCGGTGGCCGTGAGCGGGTTCCACGCCCCCGCCTCGGCGTCGGCCCGCTGGTCCTCCACGGCGTCCAGCAGGTGCGCGAGGCGCCCGAAGAGCCGTCCCGCCTCGGCGAGCGGGGCCGCGTTGCCCGGCCGGCCGGCGAGGACCGCGGTGTGCGCGAAGGCGGCGGCGGTGGCCGTCTCGGTGGGTTCGGTGACGAAGAGCAGCGGGGTGCCCGTCACGGCCAGCGCCTCGATCCCGGCCTGCCGGTCCACCGCGTCCACCAGGACCGAGGTGTCGAAGCCGAGGGCCGCGCCGCTGCGGGCCCCGGCCCGGTCCCAGCCCGCGGCGACCCGGCGGGCGGCGGCGGCGACCGGACGGTGCGCCAGCAGCCCGTCCCGGTCCGCGACATGGTCGCGGACCTTGGCGGAGGCGAGCACCAGGGAGACCGCGGCGGCGAGCCTGGCTCCCTCACCCCTGGCGACGGGCGCGGTCCGCATGGCGCGCAGCGGGCAGGGGCCGGCGGTGCGTCTTCCGGCCGCGACACGGCCGGTCTGAGCCTCCGTCAGGACCGAGACGATCAGACCGTCATAGTTCGTCACGATCCGGGCGAACTGCCCGTGATCGGAGCGGAGTGCGAGGCAGAGCCCGCAGAGATGGGCCATCCACTCGGCCTTGAGCCCTTCGCTCAGCCGGTGCGTACACGGCCTGACGATTCCGAACACGAACGTTCCCCCCGAGAACCCGAACGACCGGTCCGCGATCTCTCGCGCACCCACGCGTCGGTCATCGTACCGATCCGGTCGTTCACCCGTACGTCCTCTGCGTCACCCGTACGGACGGGAGCATCCTATTTTCTTCCTACAAGCCCCCTTATTCGGTCGTAACCCTGACGAACCGCCACATGTTCTGCATCAGTACCGTCACGAATCGCCTGCGCGCCGACTATCCACTTGGCGCGCTATCCGCATGATGGACGACCATAGGGATACGAAAGACATGCGGAACATCAGAGAACCGCGGTGAGAGGAGGCGTCCATGGGATCGGTACGCAAGGCGAGCGCCTGGCTGGGCCTCGTGGAGGACAACGACGAGCGCTACTACGACGACGAGTACTCCGAAGGCGCCGAGACGGGGACACACGGCCAGGCATGGGTGACCGACCCCCGGGTGCAGGTCGCCTCCGAGGCCGCCGAGGAGCGGGAACGCCGCATCGCCACGGTGACCCCCGACAGCTTCCGGGACGCGCGCACCATCGGCGAGCTGTTCCGGGAAGGCGTCCCGGTGATCCTGAACCTCACGGCCATGGATCCCGCGGACGCCAAGCGCGTGGTGGACTTCGCCGCCGGGCTGATCTTCGGCCTGCGCGGTTCGATCGACCGGGTCGCCACCCGGGTCTTCCTGCTGACCCCTGCCCACACCCACGTGGTCAGCGGCGAGGCCTCCGGCCGCCGGGCCGGCGGCTTCTTCAACCAGAGCTGAGCAGGGCGCTCGCCACGACGCTCCGGACGCCGGCCCGCGGAGGCGGTCGGCCCTACCGGAAGGCGTCCAGGCCGGTGAGCGCCTTGCCCAGCACCAGCTGGTGCATCTCGACGGTGCCCTCGTACGTGAGCACCGACTCCAGGTTCGTCGCATGCCGCATCACCGGGTACTCCAGCGAGATCCCGTTCGCACCGAGGACGGTGCGCGAGGTGCGGCAGATCTCGATCGCTTCCCGCACGTTGTTGAGTTTCCCGAAGCTGACCTGTTCCGGGCGGAGCGAGCCCGCATCCATCCGGCGGCCCAGATGGTGGGCGAGCAGGATGCCCTTGTGGAGCTCCACCGCCATGTCCGCGAGTTTGGCCTGGGTGAGCTGGAAGCCTCCGATGGGCCGGCCGAACTGTTCCCGGGTCCGCGCGTAGTCGACGGCGGCCTCGAAGCTCGACCGCGCGGCGCCCATGGCGCCCCAGACGATCCCGTACCGCGCGTGGCTCAGGCAGCTGAGCGGGCCGCGCAGCCCGATCACGCCCGGCAGCACCGCGTCGGCGGGCAGCCGCACCCCGTCCAGCACCAGCTCGCTGGTGACGGAGGCACGCAGCGACCACTTGTGCCTGATCTCCGGCGCGGAGAACCCGGGGCTGTCCGTGGGGACGACGAATCCCCTCACGCCCCGTCCCGCGTCGCCTTCGTCGGTCTGCGCCCAGACGACGGCGACCCCGGCGACCGAGCCGTTGGTGATCCACATCTTGCGGCCGGTGAGGATCCAGTCGTCCCCGTCGCGCTTCGCGTGGGTGCGCATCCCGGCGGGGTCGGATCCGTGGTCGGGCTCGGTCAGCCCGAAGCAGCCGATGACCTCGCCCGCCGCCATGGCGGGCAGCCACTGCCGCTTCTGCTCCTCGGAGCCGTAGCGGTGGATCGCGTACATGGCGAGCGAGCCCTGCACGGAGACGAGTGAGCGGATTCCCGAGTCGGCGGCTTCCAGCTCCAGGCAGGCGAGGCCGTACTGGACGGCCGAGGCGCCCGCGCAGCCGTACCCCTTCAGGGACATCCCCAGCGCTCCGAGCGAACCCAGTTCGCGGGCGAGCTCGCGGATGACGGGCAGTTCGCCCTTCTCGTACCACTCGGCGATGTGCGGCAGTACCCGGTCGGCCGCCCAGGCGCGGACGGTCGCGCGGATCGCGAGGTCCTCGGGGCCGAGGAGGTCGTCGATGCCGATCGGATCGCCCGGATCGAAGGGGGGCGGCTTCGGCCGGTCGTGCTCGGTGCTCTGCATGGTGCCTCCGGCGGCTCGCGCGTGCCCGGGACCGGGCCGGGTACGGGCACGGCCCCGGGCACCGAAAACCAGTGCCGCGTCAGCCAAGGTCTGCCCGTCGGGAGCGGCGTCCGGCGCGTGCTCCCGGCGTGCCGGGCCGGAAGCCCCCGTACTGGACGTACTCGGGCTTCCGGCCGGTGCGGCGAGAGTGCGTACCGGGCGTCGCGACGGGCCAAACCTTGGCTGACACGGCACTGGCAGTGGTAGTCAGGCTCACGGCCGACGCTACGGCTCAGCGGGGCGTGCGTCCAGAGCCGGTGACCTCGGCCGGTTCCCGTCGCGCCGCAGGCACGTCCCGGCCGGGCGGCAGGCCGGCCCGCTCCTGGTGGTCCGCCGCGCGGGGGCCGGCGATCCGGGGCTCCACACCGGTGCCGCACGGGTCCGGCGCGCACTCCATGGACCGCGGCAGCCGCATCGCGGCCAGCGCGCCGAGCAGCAGCAGTCCGGCGCTGACCAGCAAGGTGAGGTGCAGACCGTGCACGAACGCGTGCCGCGCGGTGGACCGCACCAGCCCCCCGGCAGGCCCGCCGAGCCGGTCCGCCACCTGGTACGCCTCGCCGAGGCTGTGCGAGGCGGCACTGCCCGCGGCGGCCGGTACGCCCTCCTTGTGCAGGGCGGCGAGGCCGGGGGCGTAGGCGGCGTTCATGACACTGCCCAGCAGGGCGATGCCGAGCCCGGCGCCGAGCTGGTACGAGGTCTCCCCGATCGCCGCCGCACCGCCCGCGCGGTCCGCGGGGACGTCGTTCAGCATCGACTCGTAGGCACCGAAGAGGGTGGTCTGCAGGCCGTAGCCCAGCGTCACGAAACCGGCGGTCAGCAGCGCCGGACGGTCGTGGCCGCCCATCAGGGTCAGCAGCAGTACCGAGGCGGCCGTCAGCACGAAGCCGAGCCCGACCATCCTGCGGGGGCCGAGGCGGCGCAGCGTGTACGTGCCCGTGGCCCCGGCGGCCATGGCCGCGAAGGTCAGCGGGAGCAGCCGCAGACCGGTCCGGAGCGGGCTGAGGTCCAGGACGAGCTGGAGGTACTGGACGGCGACGAGTTCGAGGCCGACCAGGGCCAGCATGGCGAGGACGATGCAGCCGACCGCCGTCGAGAAGGCGGGCCGGGTGAACATGCCGATGTCGATCAGCGGATGCGTCCGCCGCCGCTGACGGCGGACGAACAGGACGAGGAAGAGCACACCGGCCACCAGCGGGACGAGCGAGGCCGGATCGACGAAGCCCTCACCCGCGCCCATCCGCTTGACGCCCAGCACGGCACCGAGCACGCCGACGGCGGCCATCAGCGCGCCGAGCACGTCCCACGGGCCTTCGCCCGAGCCTCGCGACTCGGGCAGCAGCCGGCGGGCGGCCGGGAGCACCAGCACCATCAGCGGGACGTTGATGAGGAAGACCGATCCCCACCAGTAGTGCTCGACGAGGAAGCCGCCGATGACCGGTCCGGTGGCCGCGCCGACGGCGGCGACCGCCGTCCAGACCCCGATGGCGACGGCGCGCTCCCGGCGGTCGGGGAAGACCTGGCGCAGGATCGACAAGGTGGCCGGCATGATCATCGCGCCGCCGACCCCGAGCAGGGCCCGGGCCGCAACGAGTATCCCGGGACTGCCCGCGAACGCGGCGAGTGCGGAGGCGGCGCCGAAGAGCGCGTACCCGCAGAGCAGCACCCGCCGTCTGCCGACCCGGTCCCCGAGGGTGCCGAAGAGGATCAGCAGCGAGGCGCAGACCAGCGGGTAGGCGTCCACGATCCACAGCAGGGCGACCGGCCCGGGCCGCAGGTCCTCGGTGACGGCCGGTACGGCGACGTGCAGCACGGTCGAGTCCAGCGCGACGAGCAACAGGCTGAGGCAGAGCACCACCAGGACGACCCAGCGACTCCTGCCGGACCCCGGACCGTGGGCGGAACCCGTCGCGGAGGCGGGATCCGGGCGCTTACCGAAGCCGGAGCTCCGGGTGGTGGCCGCGCGCGGGGCGCTTTCGGCCGCGTTCCTCCCGGGCATCTGCGTACCTCCCATGTGTCCCTCGCGCTCGGCGGACCGGAGCGGCATTGGTGCGCGGCGCCCCCGGGGCCCGGCATCGACGGGCGAGTGAGCCGTCAGCGTACGCGAGACCTCCGCCGCCACACGTGGCCCAACTCATACCCCCAGCCCCAGGTGTTGTGGCGTGCGCCACACCCGACCCCGCCCGGCGCCCGCTCCGCCGCGCCCCCTGAGGAGAGGGCCGGGGCCCCTGCCTCCCGGGCGGCGACGGGCGGAGAAAGGGCGGGAGAAAATGGGGCGCGTCTTCTCCGGGGAATTGGACCGGCCGTCACGCGGCCTTGACGGAACTACCCGGAAGGAGGAGAAGACCCGATCCCGTTGTTTTTCCTCCGGGACCGCAAAACGGCACGTCCGGCGACATGGGTCACATCACATCGTCATCACAAACCCGTGGGATCGACCGGGTCACACACTCACTCGCTGTAACGTCGATTGGGTGCGTACCGACATCTTTGCCCGGCTGGACCGGGAGCCGGAACCGCCGAAGATAGAGATCCCGCGGATGAGTCGTCACCGTGTGGCCCTCTTCGGCGGGACGTTGGCGTTCTATCTCGTCATCGTCCACCTGGTCCTGATCTCGTCGTGGCTGGTGGCTCTGGACTGGAAGGTCATGCTCTTCCGGCCGTACCAGCAGTGGCCGTCGCTGCACGCCTTCCTCGACTACTACGTCGTGCTGGGGCAGCGGGGACCGACCGCGGTGATGATCGCGAGCTGGCTCGGCTGGCGCTCCTGGCGGCAGCACACCTTGCGGCCGCTGCTCACGCTCGGCGCCGCCCTGCTGCTGCTCAACGCGTCGGTGGGAGGCGTCAAGCACGTCCTCGGGCGCCTCGGCCCGCATTACGCGACGCAGATCGGGTCGGCCGAACTCTTCGCCGGCGGCGATATATTTCCGTCCGGGCACACCGCCAACGCCGTCGTGACCTGGGGAATCCTCGCCTACCTGGCCACCACCCCGAGGGCCAGGCGCTATCTGTCGGCGATCTCGGCGACGGTGTCACTGGGCGTGGGGCTCACCACCGTGTACATCGGCACGCACTGGCTCAGCGACGTCCTGCTGGGCTGGGCGGCGGGGCTCCTGGTCCTGCTGGCCCTGCCCTGGACGGAGCCGCTCATCACCCGCACCGAGCAGCTGATCCTGGCCGGCCGCGAGCGCTGGCGGCAGCGGGGGAGCCGCCGGGCGAGCATCTCCGTCCCGGTCGCCACGGGCGGCCATCGGCCCGCCCTTCCGTTCGCGGGCGCTTCCGGCGGTGCCGCCCCCGGGGGGACGGAGGCCGTCCCGGGGCTGATGCCCGCCGGTGCCCCCGCCCGTACCCGCCCGGCCCCGCACGGGGCGCACCCGTTGCGCGCGGAGCGCTCCCCGGGAGCCCCGGCGGGTTCCCGGCGGCCGTCGCACCCGGACCGGCCGCCCCGGGGCGCCACCACCCCGGCCCGCCCGATGTCGGGCGGCTGAGCGCGCACCGCAGCACCGCGGCGCACGGTTCAGGCCCCGGCTC
>NZ_JBHWZJ010000168.1:0-15234 GCF_042728415.1 Streptomyces sp. NPDC060198
CCCTTCGTGTGCTGCTGATCAGCTACGTGCGCGGATCATGCCGGATGGCGTTCCGGCGTGCTTCCGCCGGTCTCAGCTGCAACCGCTGGTCGAGCCGCAGCCCTCGCAGATGTAGCAGGACCCGGCGCGCTGCATCTTCGTCCCGCAGGAGAAGCAGAGCGGGGCGTCGGCGCTGATGCCGAGCTGCATCTCGACCAGTTCGGCCGAGGTGTGCGCGGTCCGCGGCGCCGGCTTCTCGGCGGCCTCCGCCGGGGCGGCGACGGCCTTCAGCGGCTCCACGTGCAGCGGTGCGGACGGGACCGACAGCTCGTTGCCGAGGTCGTCGTCCTCCTCGGTCGGCTCGTAGGAGCCGGTGTCCAGGTGACGCTGACGCTCCTCGGCGGAGTGGATGCCGAGGGCCGAGCGGGTCTCGAAGGGCAGGAAGTCGAGCGCCAGACGACGGAAGATGTAGTCGACGATCGACTGCGCCATCCGCACGTCCGGGTCGTCCGTCATGCCGGCCGGCTCGAAGCGCATGTTGGTGAACTTCGAGACGTACGTCTCCAGCGGGACGCCGTACTGCAGACCGACCGAGACGGCGATCGAGAAGGCGTCCATCATGCCGGCGAGGGTGGAGCCCTGCTTCGACATCTTGAGGAAGACCTCGCCGAGACCGTCGTCCGGGTAGGAGTTGGCGGTCATGTAACCCTCGGCGCCACCGACCGTGAAGGAGGTGGTGATCCCCGGACGGCCCTTGGGCAGACGCTTGCGGACCGGGCGGTACTCGACGACCTTCTCGACCGCGGTGCGGATGGTCTCCTCGGCCTTGGCGGTGACCGCCTCCTTCTCCTTCTCCTTGGTCTTGGCGGAGAGGGGCTGGCCGACCTTGCAGTTGTCGCGGTAGATGGCGAGCGCCTTGACGCCCATCTTCCACGCCTCGAAGTAGACCTCTTCGACGTCCTCGACCGTGGCCGTCTCCGGCAGGTTCACGGTCTTGGAGAGCGCGCCGGAGATCCACGGCTGGATGGCCGCCATCATCCGGACGTGGCCCATGGCCGAGATGGAACGCTCACCCATGGCGCAGTCGAAGACCTCGTAGTGCTCGGTCTTCAGAGCCGGGGCGTCGATGACGTTCCCGTTCTCCGCGATGTGGGCGACGATCGCCTCGATCTGCTCCGGCTGGTAGCCGAGGCGGCGCAGCGCCTGCGGCACGGTGCCGTTGACGATCTGCATCGAGCCGCCGCCGACCAGCTTCTTGAACTTGACCAGGGCGAGGTCGGGCTCCAGGCCGGTGGTGTCGCAGGACATCGCCAGGCCGATGGTGCCGGTCGGGGCGATGACGGACGCCTGGGCGTTGCGGAATCCGTTCTTCGCACCGAGGCGGATCACGTCCTGCCAGGCCTCCGTGGCGGCGGCCCAGATCGGCGAGTCCAGGTCGTCCACGTGGACGGCCTTGGTGTTGGCGTCGGCGTGCTGCTGCATGACGCGCTGGTGCGGCTCGGCGTTACGGGCGTAGCCGTCGTACGGGCCGACGACCGCGGCGAGTTCGGCGGAACGACGGTAGGAGGTACCCGTCATCAGCGAGCTGATGGCACCGGCGAGCGCGCGGCCGCCGTCGCTGTCGTAGGCGTGGCCGGTCGCCATCAGCAGGGCGCCGAGGTTGGCGTAACCGATGCCGAGCTGGCGGAAGGCGCGGGTGTTCTCGCCGATCTTCTCCGTCGGGAAGTCCGCGAAGCAGATCGAGATGTCCATCGCGGTGATGACCAGCTCGACGACCTTGGCGAAGCGCTCGGACTCGAAGGACTGGTGCCCCTCGCCGTCGTCCTTGAGGAACTTCATGAGGTTCAGCGAGGCGAGGTTGCACGAGGTGTTGTCCAGGTGCATGTACTCGCTGCACGGGTTCGAGCCGTTGATGCGGCCGGACTCCGGGCAGGTGTGCCAGGCGTTGATGGTGTCGTCGTACTGGATGCCCGGGTCGGCGCAGGCCCAGGCCGCCTCGGCCATCTTGCGGAAGAGGGACTTCGCCTCGACCTCTTCGATGACCTCGCCGGTCATGCGGGCGCGCAGACCGAACGTGCCGCCGGACTCCACCGCCTTCATGAACTCGTCGTTCACGCGGACGGAGTTGTTGGCGTTCTGGTACTGGACGGACGTGATGTCGTCGCCGCCCAGGTCCATGTCGAAGCCCGCGTCGCGAAGAGCGCGGATCTTCTCCTCTTCCTTCACCTTGGTCTCGATGAAGTTCTCGATGTCGGGGTGGTCGACGTCGAGGATGACCATCTTGGCCGCGCGGCGGGTGGCGCCACCGGACTTGATGGTTCCGGCGGAGGCGTCGGCACCGCGCATGAAGGAGACCGGCCCGGAGGCGTTGCCGCCGGAGGAGAGGAGTTCCTTGGAGGAACGGATGCGGGACAGGTTCAGACCTGCGCCGGAACCGCCCTTGAAGATCATGCCCTCTTCCTTGTACCAGTCGAGGATCGACTCCATGGAGTCGTCGACGGACAGGATGAAGCAGGCGGAGACCTGCTGCGGCTGGGGGGTGCCGACGTTGAACCAGACCGGCGAGTTGAAGCTGAAGATCTGGTGCAGGAGGGCGTAAGCCAGTTCGTGCTCGAAGATCTCGGCGTCCGCGGGGGAGGCGAAGTACTGGTGCTCCTCGCCGGCCTTGCGGTAGGTCGTCACGATCCGGTCGATCAGCTGACGCAGACCGGTCTCGCGCTGCGGCGTGCCGACAGCTCCGCGGAAGTACTTGCTGGTGACGATGTTGACCGCGTTCACCGACCAGAAGTCGGGGAACTCGACGCCACGCTGCTCGAAGTTGATCGAGCCGTCGCGCCAGTTGGTCATGACGACGTCACGGGACTCCCACGCCACCTCGTCGTACGGATGCACGCCAGGAGTGGTGTGGATGCGCTCGATACGCAGACCCTTGCTCGGCTTGATCCCCTTGGTGCGGGAACTCCGTGCCGGGCCGCTCGCCGTCTCTGTCATGCCGCCTCCCATATGTGGGCAAAAACGCCCTGAAGTGCCCAGTTCTTCCCGGGGCACAGTGCTGTGTCTGGTGCTTCGAACGCCGCCCTCGACGCCGGAAGCAGGTCTGTGGACCACCCTGTCGCCGTCCGGCAGACCTCAGCCGGACGGCGTGTACCACTCAGTGGGCGGGAACGGAGGGAGCGGGGACCTCGACGGTCTCCCCGCCCTCTCCGGCGGGAAGCCGCCGTTCGCGCAGTTCCGCGATGGCGGCTTCGAAGTCTTCGAGCGAGTCGAACGCCCGGTACACGGACGCGAAACGCAGGTACGCGACGAGGTCGAGTTCCCTCAGAGGGCCGAGTATGGCGAGCCCCACGTCGTGGGTCGTCAGCTCGGCGCTTCCGGTGGCCCGCACCGCCTCCTCGACCCGCTGGCCGAGCTTGGCGAGGGCGTCCTCGGTGACCGGCCGCCCCTGGCACGCCTTGCGGACGCCCGAGATGACCTTGGTGCGACTGAAGGGCTCGGTCACCCCGCTGCGCTTGACGACCATGAGCGAGCAGGTCTCCACCGTGGTGAACCGGCGGGAACAGTCGGGGCACTGCCGGCGGCGCCGGATCGAGGTGCCGTCGTCGGTCGTGCGACTGTCGACGACCCTACTGTCGGGGTGCCTGCAGAAGGGGCAGTGCATGGTTCCCAAGCCTCCTTCACGGCACGAGTAATGAGCCTCACAGGACCCCGCCGGGGCCCTTCGAAGCAGTCACCAGCATAGGGGATTCCCGACACTCACCGGACCGGGGACCACAACCTCTGGGTGACCCGGGCAATGCAACCACTAGATCTAGGGTTTTGCTCGGTTTCGGTCCCAGGCGTGTCGGACCGGCCCGGGACGCCCGGGCCGCGCACGACCAAGGCACGAGGGTACGGGAAACGACCGCGCCCCGGGACGCCGGGTGGTGCCCCCACGGCGGCCCGCCCGGGGGGCGCCGTGACTCCGCGAGCGACTCTCGCGCGTCATTCCCGGGCGCGCCAAGGGAAGGGCCGGAAGGGGGCCCGGTACCACCGCGCGAAAAGAGCGGCGGTACCGTTATCAACCGAATTGACGAGCCGCCCGCACCCGAGCGCATACACCCGGCCACAAAGGCCATGCAGGCCTTTATTCGTTTTTCACTCGAACGTGTGTTTGGCGCAACCTTTCGAAAGCTACTACCGTTGTCCAGCCAGGGAGAACATTTCGAGAGGGGCCGATGTGACCACCAGCGCCGACAGTGCCACGATCACTGCCCGGGACCACCGCTCTCCGAGCCGACCTGAGCCGGTGCATGCAATGAATGACTCTGTCACGAACCCGGACGGGCCGGAGCCCCCCAGGGCCGCGCGCTCCTTGCCCGGGCGCCCACCTGGCATCCGGGCCGACAGCTCGGGCCTCACCGACCGGCAGCGGCGGGTCATCGAGGTCATCCGCGACTCGGTGCAGCGCCGGGGGTACCCACCGTCGATGCGGGAGATCGGGCAGGCCGTCGGCCTGTCCAGCACCTCGTCGGTGGCCCACCAGCTCATGGCCCTGGAGCGCAAGGGTTTCCTGCGCAGGGACCCGCACCGTCCGCGTGCGTACGAAGTCCGGGGCTCGGACCAGCCCATTTCGCAGCAGACGGACACGACGGGCAAGCCCGCCGCCTCCTACGTCCCCCTGGTCGGCCGGATCGCGGCCGGTGGTCCGATCCTCGCAGAGGAATCGGTGGAGGACGTCTTCCCGCTCCCGCGCCAACTGGTCGGTGACGGCGAACTGTTCGTACTCAAGGTGGTCGGCGACTCCATGATCGAAGCCGCCATCTGCGACGGCGACTGGGTCACTGTACGCCGCCAGCCCGTCGCCGAGAACGGTGACATCGTCGCGGCCATGCTGGAGGGTGAGGCCACGGTCAAGCGGTTCCGCCGCGAGGACGGCCATGTGTGGCTGCTCCCGCACAACTCCGCGTACCAGCCGATCCCCGGTGACGAGGCGACCATTCTCGGCAAGGTCGTGGCCGTACTGCGGCGCGTCTGACCCTCGGAAGCGGGCGCGTCCGACCTCTGGAAGCGGTCGACGCGACCGGTGGATCCGTCCCGGTCGATCCGTCCTGGTGGATCCGTCCTGGTGGATCCGTCCTGGGTAGCCCCACCCTGGAAGATCAGCCCTGGTCCATGGAGCCCCGGTAGCCGCCCCTCAGCGCAGGGAAGCGGCCACCGGGGCTCCGTGCTGCTCGCGGGCCCGCGACGGAGCTCTCAGCGGCCCTCGGCCCGCGCCGCCGCGTCGATCGCCGACAGGGAACGCCGGACCTGGTTGCGGTCGGTGGTGTACCAGAAGTCGGGCAGCGAGGCCCGCAGGTAGCTGCCGTACCGGGCGTTGGCGAGACGGGGGTCCAGGACGGCCACCACGCCCTTGTCGCCGGTGGCCCGGACGAGCCGGCCCGCGCCCTGGGCCATCAGCAGTGCGGCATGGGTGGCGGCGACCGCCATGAAGCCGTTCCCGCCCGCCTGCTCGACGGCCTTCGAGCGGGCGCTCATCAACGGGTCGTCGGGCCGGGGGAAGGGAATGCGGTCCATGACCACGAGCTGGCAGCTCGCGCCCGGTACGTCGACGCCCTGCCAGAGCGACAGGGTGCCGAAGAGGCAGGTGTCCGGGTCGGCCGCGAAGTTCTTGATCAGCTCGCCGAGGGTCTCCTCCCCCTGGAGCAGGATCGGCTTCTCCAGCCGCTCACGCAGGGCCTCCGCCGCCGCCTGCGCCGCCCGCATCGAGGAGAACAGACCGAGCGTGCGCCCGCCTGCGGCCTCCATCAGCTCCGCCAGCTCGTCCAGCATGTCGGTGCGCGCGCCCTCCCGGCCGGGGGTGGCCAGGTGGCGGGCGACGTAGAGGATGCCCTGCTTCGGGTAGTCGAACGGCGAACCGACGTCGAGCCCCTTCCACTGCGGGACGTCCTCCCCCGCGGTGCCCTCGGGGGCGAGCCCCAGGGAGGCGCCGACGCCGTTGAAGTCCCCGCCGAGCTTCAGCGTGGCCGAGGTGAGCACCACCGAGCGCTCGGCGAAGAGCTTCTCGCGCAGCAGCCCGGAGACGGAGAGCGGGGCCACCCGTACCGAAGCGCCGAACCGGTCGTGGCGTTCGTACCAGACGACGTCCCACTCGGAGCCCTGGGTGATCCGCTCGGCCACCGCGTGGACCGACTCGACGGAGGCCATCGCCTGCTTGCGCACGGCGTCCTCGTCCTGGACGGACTTGTCCCGGGTGGAGCCGAGTGCGGAGATCACCGTGCGGGCGGCGTCGCGCAGTGCCATCAAGGCGTGGCCGAGGTCCTCGGGGACCTCTTCGAGCCGACCGGGCAGGGCCAGCTCCATGACCCGCTCGAACCCCTCCGAAGCGGTCTGGAGCGCGTCGGCCGCCTTCTCGTTGACCAGCTTGGCGGCGCGGCGCACCGCGCGGTTGACCTGGCCGGGGGTGAGTTCGCCGGTCGCCACACCGGTGACGCGTGAGACCAGCTCGTGCGCCTCGTCGACGATCAGCACCTCGTGCTGCGGGAGCACCGGTGCGCCCTCGATGGCGTCGATGGCGAGAAGGGCGTGGTTGGTGATCACGACGTCGGCCAGTTTGGCCCGCTCCCGGGCGGCCTCGGCGAAGCACTCGGCACCGTACGCGCACTTCGACGCGCCCAGGCACTCCCGGGAGGAGACGGAGACCTGGGCCCAGGCGCGGTCCGAGACGCCGGGGGTCAGGTCGTCCCGGTCGCCGGACTCGGTCTCGTCCGACCAGTCCCGCAGCCGCAGCAGGTCCTGGCCGAGCTTGCTGGACGGCGCCGCCGCCTCGAACTGGTCGAAGAGCCCCTCCTCCTCGTCCTGCGGGACGCCCTCGTGGAGTCGGTGCAGGCAGAGGTAGTTGGAGCGGCCCTTGAGCATCGCGTACTGGGGGCGGCGGCGCAGCAGCGGGTGCAGCGCCTCCACGGTCCGCGGCAGGTCCCGCTCCACGAGCTGGCGCTGGAGGGCGAGGGTGGCCGTGGCGACCACGACCCGCTCCCCGTGCGCCAGCGCGGGGACGAGATAGCCGAGGGACTTGCCGGTGCCGGTGCCGGCCTGGACGAGGAGGTGGGCATTGTCGTCCACGGCCCCGGCGACGGCCTCGGCCATCGCCGTCTGGCCGGGCCGTTCCGTGCCGCCGACGGCGGAGACGGCGGCGTGGAGGAGCTCGGTGAGGGATGGCTTCGTCATAGCCGCTCCAGCCTACGGCGCGGCAGTGACAGGGGCGCTCACTCCGGAGCGGATCCGGCGAAGTGCAGCGGGTTCGGGACGACGCCGTGGACGGCCGCGTGCGGGCGGTCCGGGCGGTCCCGGTAACCGTCCACGAGCAGCCGGTTCCGGTTGAGGCAGAGCCGCTCGATCTGGGGCGTCAGCATGTCGAACATCTCGAACCGGTCCTTCAGCTCCGGGAACCGGGCGTGGTGGCGCAGGATCTCGGCCCTGACGAGTGACCAGAATTCACCCTCCGGAACGCCCAGTTGTTCCTCGCAGAGCGGCGACAGATAGCGGAAGACGCCGACGAAGAGCCCGGAGTGGATGAACTGGGTGAGGAAGGAGGGTGCCTCGGTCAGCAGCACGGCGCGCACGTCCGCGGGCATGGAGTCGTGCTCGGGCAGCCGCTGGGCACTGATGTTGACGTCGTCGACGAAGTCCTTGATCGCGAGCCGCACGGGTACGTCCCGTTCGTCGAAGACCACGATGGCGTTCTCGCCGTGCGGCGAGAAGACGGTCCCGTACCGGTAGAGGAAGTGCAGCAGCGGTGGGAGCAGGGCGGCGAAGAGCCGGACCAGCCAGTCGCGGGGGGCCAGCCCGGAACGTTCGACGAGTTCGGCGGTGAAGGCGCGGCCGTCGGGGTCGGTGTGCAGGAGGGAGGCCAGGGTCCGCGCCCGTTCGCCCGCCGCCAGCCTGGGCGGCAGCGGCTCGCGCCAGATCGCGCCGAGGATCTCCTTGAACTGGTAGGGCACCTCGGGCAGCCGGTCGTAGAGCGGGTGTTCCACCGTCACGGAGGCGACCTCGCCGAGCAGGATCACCGCGCAGGTGTCGCGCAGGAACGGGTCGGTGGCGCACAGCCCCTGCACCCAGCCGGTGACGGCGGGCGCGGCGAGGGTGCGCTCGGTCGGCAGTCCGCGCCAGACGAGGGTGTTGAGGATCGAGAGGGGGAGCTTCACCGTGAAGCGGTCGGGGCGTCCCACGTTGGCGAAGGTCCGGATGGACTGCTGCGGCAGCCTGAGGTCGTCGTCGGCCTGCAACGGGACGATGTCGTTCCCGGCGATGGCGGGCGCGTACAGCGGCACGATCCACTCGTCCCACTGCCAGGGGTGGACGGGGAGGTAGACGTACTCCCGCGCGTCGAGCCCGCGGTCGGCGAGCCGGGCCGCGAAGGCCTCCCGCACGGCGGGGTCGAGTTCCCGGGCGTACAGCTGGTCGGGGGTGGCAAGCCCGGGTACGCCGCGGTAACCGGCGATCCGGGTGCTGACGGCGATCCACGGCAGAGTGGTGGCCGCGCGCGCCTCCGGGGTGAAGCGGGCCGCGTCGGCGGCGGAGAAGCCGAGGCGGCCTTTGTTGGCGACGAGCCAGGGGTGGCCGGTCTGGTGGCCCTCCAGCTCGGCGTAGCCGAGGTCGGCGAGGTCGGCCGCGCCGAGGGCGGTGTGGGCGAGGTGCGCGTCGGAGGCCAGGGTGCGGGTGAGTTCGCGCACGAGGTGGCCGAGGGTGGCGCCGTCCAGGCCGAGGAGCCGTCGGGCGCGGGTGAGGAAGAGCAGCGGATCGCGGAACGGCCGCCCCTGCGGCGGGCCCTCGACGTCGCTGTTCCTCCGCGCGGTGGTCTCGCGGACCGAGGCGGGGTCGACGCGCCAGCTGCCGTACACCCCTCTGCGCGCCCGGAAGGCGAGCGTGGCCCCGTCGTCGAGGAGCAGCGCGTACGGTTCGCCGGCGCCGTCCGTGGTGACGGGCGGCTGCTGCCGGAGCGGCCGGATGATCTCCTCGTACGCGAACTCGCCGAGCATCTTCGCGAGCAGTTGGGCCGTGACCCGGTCCCAGACGGCTCTGTTCAGTTCCGGGCGGTCCGGGAGTTGCTGGCGCGCCGCGGGTTCAGGGCTCACGGGATATTTCTGCACGGGGACTCCTCGGGACGGAACCGATGGGGTTCGAGCGGTGTGCGTGCTTCGGCGTGGTCTTCACAGCTGGTCTCGGTGGGCTCGGTCGCGGATCATCAGGGCGGCCTTCTTCTCGGGCAGTTCGAGTTCGGCGGAGAAGCGGAATCCCGCGCTCAGAAAGGCCGAGACGGAGGGGGTGTTGCGCAGGTCGGGTTCCGCGACGACGCGGGCGCAGGCGGGGCGGTGGTCGAGCACGAGATCGGCCACCGCGCGCAGCAGGGTGGTGCCGAGCCTCCGGCCCCGGTCGGTGACCCCGCCGATCAGCAGGTGCACCCCGGTGTCGTGGGGGCGCGCGGGGTAGTGGCGGGCGACCGGATCGAGGTCGGCCCGGTAGATCTCCCAGTAGCTCATCGCCTTGCCGTCGAGAACGCCGAGGCACGGGACGCTCCGCCCGTCGCCTTCGAGCTGCGCGGCGAGGTGGCGGGCCGTGACCTCCTCGGGCCCCGCGAGCTCCCAGAAGGCGGCGACGGCCGGATCGTTCATCCAGCGGGTGACGACGGCGAGGTCGCGTTCGAGCCGTACCGGCACCAGCTGGAAGATTCCGGCGGCCGTGGTGGCGGGGCGCCAGGTGCCGGGCGCGTCCAGCAGCGTGGAGGCCCCGGGACCGTCGACAGGTGCCCGGTGGGGTAAGGACGGGGTGTCGGAGGCAAAGAGGGCCAGGAGTTCTTGGCTCAGACGCAGGTCCAGGGTGTCCTCGACGGCGGTCGCCGGGCGGTGCGCCCGGGGGGCCCCGCCCCTCGGCCCGGGGTCTTCCGCTCTCGTCATCCTGGGATCTTGTCCTCCTGCGGCCTTCCGTGAAACCGGTCCGGCCGCCGGGTTCCCGGGCGTGTCGACGGGTGGCACAACGACGTTCTCCTCTCCTGGGTACCGGCAGTCCCGGTGCCCGGCTCTCCTGGGTACCGGCGGTCCGGTCTCCGGCGTGTGCGAGGGCCCGGGACCCCACGGCCGAGGGCGGGCGGGGGCCCGGCCCGGGGTCCCGCCCGGATCGGGCCGCGACCCGGGCGAGGGCAGGTGCCCTGCCTCGGGGCGCGGGGGCGGGCGGCCGAGCCGGAGCGTCGCCGGCCGCCCGCCACGCAGCGGGGAGCGGCGCCCGGTCCCGCGCGGGTCCGGCACGGTCCGGACGGAAAGCCGTCCGTGCCGGGGCTATCAGGAATTCAGCGGGTTGGTGATGGTCACGTACACGGACTGGGTGTCGACGGGTCCGACGAGTTCGTCCATGCCGTTCAGCCGGGTCAGCAGGTTGGCCTTGCAGCGCAACCGGCCGGTCTCCAGGAGGTACGCAGGCAGGGGCGATCCCATCGCGGCGGCGGACCGCAGGAAGCGGCGGAACGCGTCGAGCAGGAGGTGTTCGTCGGCGAGGTGCTGGGAGCCGAAGGCCCCGATCAGGCCGAAGACGTTGTTGATGCCGAGGTAATAGGCGAACCGTTCGTCGGTGACGGCGTCGGAGACGAAGGTGTCGCTCTCGGCGCCGATGCCGGGCAGCCGCCGGTCGAGCGCGCCCCGGTGGGACTCGCGGAAGTAGTACCCCTGGTTGTCGCGGTACCGGCCGCCCGCGGGCCAGCCGTCCGCGTCGAGCAGGACGAGGGTGTTCTGCTGGTGCGCCTCCAGAGCCACCCCGGCGTTGGCGTCGAGCCAGATGACGGGGCGTACGACGCGGTCGAGGTAGCGCAGGAACCACTCCGCCGAGACGGCGCCGACGGTCCGTCCGGTCCGCTCGGCGAGGCGGGAGACGGTCTCGGCCAGCCGTGAGCGCATGGCCGCACGCCCGCGACGAGGGCGCACCGCGGTGAAGCCGGCGACGCAGAGGGCGTCGTCGTGCGGGCCGAAGGGGTTGTTCCGCAGGACCACGTCGAGCCCCTGGACCGGGGTGCCGTCCTTGGTGTCGACGGCGAGCCAGGCCGGGTCGCGGACGACGTCGAACCCGGGGTGGGCCCGGCGCCACTCGGCGGACAGGCCGCCGCTCAGGAGCCGGTGCACCTCCGCGCCCCGGTGGAGTTCCTTGCGGAGGTTCTCCCGGCGGGAGTTGGTGATGCGTACGCCCAGCGAGAGCTTGAGCATGACGCCCGCGCCCGGCCGGTACACGGTCCGGACCGAGGACGTGGGGTGCCAGCGTCCGCCCGCGGGGCCGAGGTCGTGGAGGAGTCCGGCGTCCAGGAGCTCGGTGACCTCGGCACGCCGCAGCAGCTCTTCGGCCTGCCAGGGGTGGACCGGCAGGGCGACCGTGCCCTCGGGCAGGCGCAGCCCTTCGGTGTGCGGGGCCAGCAGCTCCTCGGCGCCGACCGGGCGGCCGTCACGGGTCCAGGCGGAATCGGTGGCGAGGACGCACCGGTCGACGGCCATCCAGTGGAGCGGGAAGCTGCCGTGGAGTTCGGGCGAGTAGAGCCGTGCCTCCGACTCCGAGAGCCCTTCACGGCTCTTGGGCGTGGGGTGGAGCGGGTGTCCGTGCAGCAGGGACTGCTCGGCGGCGAGGAAGGGGTCGCTGCCCGGGGGCTCCTCGGGCGAGCGGCGCCGCTGGGTGAGGAACCCGGTGATGTGGCGTACGGAGTCGGCGACGCGCCCCACGAGTTCGGCGGCGGCGTGCCGGTCGCCCTCGCGGCAGAGCAGGGCGGCGACGGTGACCGCGTCGGTGGTCGGGGCTCCCGCGGGGGCGCCTTCGAGGGCGGCAGGGCCGAAGCGGTGGTGGCCGGTCGGTGACCAGTACAGCACCGGCACGAGGAGGGCGGTTCCACTGGCGGGGAGGGGGATGCGCAGGGTGTCCCGCTCCGGGCGGGGCAGGTCCGTCTCCCGCGCCCAGCAGCGCAGCAGGCTCTCGGCGCCCGCGACGTCGGCCGCGCGGTACGGGTCCGGATCGTCCAGCGGGTCCGCGTGCGGGGCCGGAGCGGTCTCGTCCTCGTGGTGGCCGGCCTTCTGGCGGGGAACGGTCGTCGTCTCGGCCGTACGCGGTCCGAGCGGCGCGTCCTGTCCTCGGAGCTGGCTAGTGAGGGTGGTGTCGGCCTCGGGCGCGGGGGTGGGGTTCACGGCGTCTTCCTTGTGAGGGGTTGCGGGGTCAGCGGAGCGACCCGGCGGCGGCCCGCCGGTGCGGCGAGCCTTCTGCGGCTTGCAGCGCGTCGGCGAGGCGGTCGAGGACCGCCGTCGCCTGTTCGTCGGTGAGGGTGAGGGGCGGCAGCAGCCGGACGACGGCGTCGTGCCGCCCGCCGAGTTCGACGATGAGCCCGCGGCGCAGGCATTCCTGCTGCACGGCGACGGCGAGGGCCGGGTCGGCCGGCGGCGGGCCGCCGTCGTGTTCGGGAGGGGCCTCGGGGTCGACGAGTTCGACGCCGATCATCAGGCCGCGCCCCCGGACGTTCCCGACGCAGGGGTGGCGACCGGCCAGTTCGCGGAGCTGTCCGAGCATGCGCTCCCCGAGCGTGGCGGCGCGTTCGGCGAGGCCGTTCTCGCGGACGTACGCGAGGGTGGCCGCGCCGGCCGCCATGGCGAGCTGGTTGCCGCGGAAGGTGCCGGCGTGGGCGCCGGGCCGCCACAGGTCGAGCGAGGAGCGGTAGACGATCACGGCGAGCGGCAGCGAGCCGCCGATGGCCTTGGACAGCACCATCACGTCCGGCACCACCCCGCTGTGCTCGACGGCCCAGAAGCGGCCGGTCCTGCCGACGCCGGTCTGCACCTCGTCGGCGATGAGGGGGATGGAGCGGTCGGCGGTGATCTCGCGCATCCGGCGCAGCCAGGCGTCGGGCGCGGGGTTGACCCCGCCTTCGCCCTGCACGGGTTCGAGGATCATGCCGGCCGGGGCGGGCACCCCGCCCTTGGGGTCGTCCAGCAGGTGCCGGGTCCAGTGGGCGGCGATCTCGGCTCCCCGGTCCCCACCGATCCCGAAGGGGCAGCGGTAGTCCTGCGGGAAGGGCAGGCGTGTCACGCGGACGTCCGTGGCACCGCCGGACGCGTCGAGCGCCCCGGAGGTCATGCCGTGGTAGGCGCCGGTGAAGGCGAGCAGTCCGGTCCGGCCGGTAGCCGCGCGGACCAGCTTGAAGGCGGCCTCGACGGCGTCCGTCCCGGCGGGTCCGCAGAACTGGATGCGGGCGTCGCGGGCGAGTTCGCCGGGGAGCGTGGCGAAGAGCTCGGTGGTGAAGGCGTCCTTCACGGGGGTGGCGAGGTCCAGCACGTGCAGCGGCGCACCGGAGTCGATGACCTTGCGGATGGCCTCCAGCACCACGGGATGGTTGTGGCCGAGGGCCAGGGTGCCCGCGCCGGAGAGACAGTCGAGGTATCTGCGGCCGTCGGCTCCCTCGATGGTCAGCCCGCGTGCCCGCACGGGCACGATCGGCAGGGAGCGCGCGTAGGTGCGCGCCGCCGACTCCCGCGACGACTGGCGGCGGAGAATGCCCTCGTGCGCCGCGGGCGGGGCCGCCGGTGCTGATTCGGTCACGGCCACGGCTGTTGATCCTCCTGCGTTCACGGTCGTGTTGCACGTAGTCACGTCGTCCCGGAGTACGTTCTCCCGGCGCGGAGTGCGCGGGTGAGCTCCGGGCGTGTGTCCCCCGTACGGACCAACGAGCCAACGGGCCGGGGATCACGGGTACATCGGAAGTTCCTTGCGGCGGCGGTACTTGACGGAGCGGAACCACGGACCTGCCCGGCACGGTCTTCGACGGCAACGGCATAGTAGAGGCCGCTCAGCATAGGGCCGTTGCCCGACCGGGCGCGGGGCAAGGGGCATTCCCGCTCCGGCCCGCACCGCACGGCACGGCACCGCGGAGGCGGACAGGCAGGGCGCACCGGGGCGACCGGGGTGCCGTACGCAGCGACGAACGACGAAGTCCCAGGGGGATCACCAGATGCGACCCATTCACCCGATCGATGCGGCCCGGAACGGGAGAGGCGGGCGCCGCGGCTCCTCGTCCGTGCTGGCGGCAGCCGCCCTCGCGACGGTCCTCGCCCTCACGGCCACCGCCTGCGGGCCCGAGGAGGACGGCGCGGCCAAGGAACCCACAGCCTCGGCCGCGGCCTCCTCGGACGGGAAGATCGTCATACCGGACGAGCTGAAGAACCGGCTCAAGGAACACGGGATCGACCTCGACAAGTGGCGGAACGGCGAGTGGAAGAACTGGGACAAGGACCAGTGGCTCCGTGAGGCCAAGGACTACGTCAACCCGATCATCGAGAACCTCTGGAACCCGGAGCGGATGCGGGACGCCGACACCTCTCCGGAGCAGCCCGTCGCCGACGACATCTCCGGCGACGAGGGAGTGACCGACCCGACCCCCGCCGTCCGGGAGGCCGCCGAGGTGCACACCCCGTACCACGACAGCGTTCCGGAGAGCGGCAAGCTGCTGTTCGACGGGCCCGAGGGGTCGATGGTCTGCTCCGCCACCGTGGTGAAGGACCCGGCGCACCCGGGCAAGTCGAACCTGGTGTGGACGGCCGGGCACTGCGTGCACGCGGGCAAGGAGGGCGGCTGGTACCGCAACATCGCCTTCGTCCCCGGGTACAACGACAGTGGTATGGAGACGGCGAAGCTGGAGAGCGCCACCAAGGAGGAGATCGCTCCCTACGGCGTGTGGTGGAGCGACTGGGCCTCCACCTCGGACCAGTGGATCGCCGAGGGCGCGTCGACCGGTGGCCAGGGCGCCCCGTACGACTTCGCGGTGCTGCACGTGACGCCGGAGACCGGCGCGTCGGCCAAGTCGCTGGAGGAGACGGTGGGTTACGCGCTGCCCGTCGACTTCGACGCGCCCGCGGTGTCCGGCATCTCCTCGCTGACGGCGACCGGCTACCCGGCCGCTCCCCCGTACGACGGGCAGAAGGCGTTCCAGTGCGACGACACCCCCGGCAGGCTCTCGGTCCTCCAGGACGAGCCCACGATGTACCGCATCGGCTGCTCGATGACCGGGGGCGCCTCGGGCGGCGGCTGGGTCGGTGAGGGCGCCGACGGCAAGCCCGCCCTGTTCTCCAACACCTCGATCGGCCCGGTCACGGCGGGCTGGCTCGCGGGACCGCGTCTGGGCAAGGAGGCCGAGGCGGTCTACGAAGGGGTGAGCCGGAAGTACGCGGGGCGGTGACGCTCATGCCACGGGCCCGGCCGCTCCCCGTGGGGAGC
>NZ_JBHWZJ010000169.1:0-15149 GCF_042728415.1 Streptomyces sp. NPDC060198
ATTCCGGGGCCGCCTTCGTACGTTCCGGTGCCTACCCGCGGGGAATCGGCTTGCCGGATGCCGTCTCCAGGACGGTCCGCCCGGCGAGCGGAGCGTCCAGGGCCACCGGGACGGTCACCCTCTCGGCCATGGCCACGCAGGCCGTTCCCGGCTCCGGCCGCGGTTCGGTGATCGTGACCCGGACCTCCGTACGGTCCTCCTCGGCGCTCGCCGAGTAGGTGCCGCACACGCCGCCCCAGAACGCCACCTCCAGCGTCCGCCCGTGCTCGGTGTACGAAAGCGGCGTCACGCCGCGGGCCGGCCGCGAAGCCGACGGGGCCTCCAGGTAGGCGGGGGCGACGGCGACCTGGGCGACCGTGGAGACGGCGCCGCCCGCCTCCGGCCGCACGGTGAAGAGCCAGGACGGCACCAGGGCCGGCGCGTCGTCCACGGACTGCGCCGAGAGCCCGAACACCGCCTTCTCCACCGTCATCGGCGTCGGCGGCGCGGTGCGCCCCGAGGACGGTACGCACTCCGGTCCCGCCGTCTTCGGTCCGCCGTCCCCGCCGTCCAGGGGGACGGCCGTGGCGCAGGCGGGCGCGGTCGCGGCCCCCTGCGCGGCGTTCAGCGCCGCCAGCGCCGCCCGCGCGCCCACCACCGGATAAGCGGCATCCCGATCCTGCGCCCCGGGCAGCACCAGTCGGCCCGAGGCGCCGGCCACCGCACCGTCCGGCCCCACCCGGACATCGGTGGACCAGCCGTGGGTGGGAAGCCCGTCCACCACCGGATCGGCGCCGACCACCCGCAGCGCGCCCAGCAGCCCGCCGTCGGTGAGCGCCGCGTCCCCCAGGCCCAGGGAGTCCAGCACCGGCCGGGCCGCCGCCCTCGCCGCCCCGGGGCTCACCGGGCTCGTGCCCGAGGGGCCGTCGGCGCACACCGAGTCGGACGGGCAGGGGGAGAGGCCGCCGGTGCCGCGCAGGTACGTCCACGTCCCGGGCGCCGTCCGGGAGACCTCGAGGTGCGGCTCCGGTCCGTCCGCGCCCAGTCGCCAGTAGCCGCCTTGCGACGCCGGGGTGCCCGGCATGCCGAACGCCCGGGCCAATCGGGTCGCGTCGGCGAGGGACACGGTGGCCGCGGTCCGGCGCACCTGCGCCGTCGCCGGGCCCTCGGGGAGCTCGCCGCCGGCGAGGTAGATCACACCCGTGGGAGCCGGCTCACCCGGAGCGATGCCCTGGGCGGGCGGATCGGTCCGGTCGGCCGGTCCGGAGATGCTCAGGGGAGTCGGAGTCGGAGTCGGGGAGACGGGTGCCGCGGCGGTGTTCTTCCCTCCGCCTCCGCCGTCCGCCGTGGCCGCCCACCAGGCGCCGCCTCCGCCGGCCAGCACCACGGCGGCCACCACCGCGCCGATCAGGGCCGGGGGCCGCCGCCGGGCCGGGTTCTCGTCCGGTCGCTCGATGCTCACAGGAACGCTCCTTCGCCGTCGCGTCCGGGGCGGACGCTCCCACCCCGTCCCCGGGAAGGGGGACGGGGGTGTGACGGGGCGGAGCGGCGATCGGTTCCCGGCGGGCCCCGCCCGCAGCCGGGGCGTCAACCGCCTTCCCGGACAAGGGAGTCAGCCGCCGTACTCCTCAGTCGCCTCGATCAGCCGCGCGGAGGCGGGCGGCACCGTGACTCCGTGAATCAGGGACGGCGCGACGGGTGGCGTGGCAGTCTTCGGCGGAACGACCCAGTGCGGCGCCATCCGCACGCAGTCACCCCTCAGATCGGCCAGGCTCGCTTCGGTCTCGGTCACGACGCTGTGTGTGGGCATATCCGCACCGTACGCACCGATCCCACTGAGTAGAAAGACCTACTATCGGGTAGTTTCGTCCCATCGGTACTCGGTACGTGAACGGGTAGCGTGAGGTGTCACGCCGTCCCGGAACGCTCACGCGTCTCCCCGCCCCGCAGGAGCAGCCTCCCGTGCGTATCGCAGTCACCGGCTCCATCGCCACCGACCACCTCATGACCTTCCCCGGCCGCTTCGCCGACCAGCTCGTCGCGGACCAGCTGCACACGGTCTCCCTCTCCTTCCTGGTCGACGCCCTGGACGTGCGCCGGGGAGGGGTTGCGGCCAACATCTGCTTCGGCATGGGTCAGCTCGGCACCTCCCCGGTGCTGGTGGGCGCCGCCGGATCCGACTTCGACGAGTACCGCGCCTGGCTCGACCGGCACGGCGTGGACACCGGATCGGTCCGCATCTCCGAGGTGCTGCACACCGCGCGCTTCGTCTGCACCACGGACGCCGACCACAACCAGATCGGCTCCTTCTACACCGGCGCCATGAGCGAGGCCCGGCTGATCGAGCTGCACAGCGTCGCCGAACGCTTCGGCGGCCTCGACCTCGTCTCCATCGGCGCCGACGACCCGGAGGCGATGCTCCGCCACACCGAGGAGTGCCGCTCCCGGGGCATCCCCTTCGCCGCGGACTTCTCCCAGCAGATCGCCCGGATGAACGGCGAAGAGATCCGGATACTGCTGGAGGGTGCGACCTACCTCTTCTCCAACGAGTACGAGAAGGGGCTCATCGAGTCCAAGACCGGGTGGACCGACGAGGAGATCCTGGCCAAGGTCGGCCACCGGGTCACCACCCTCGGCGCGCGGGGAGTGCGCATCGAGCGCGTGGGCGAGCCGGTCATCGAGGTCGGCTGCCCCGACGAGGAGACGAAGGCCGACCCGACCGGCGTCGGCGACGCCTTCCGCGCCGGCTTCCTCTCCGGCCTCGCCTGGGGCGTCGGCCTGGAGCGCGCCGCCCAGGTCGGCTGCATGCTCGCCACCCTGGTCATCGAGACGGTCGGCACGCAGGAGTACACCCTGCGCCGCTCCCGCTTCATGGACCGCTTCGCCAAGGCGTACGGCCACGAGGCCGCCGACGAGGTCCGCACGCACCTCGCCTGAGCCCGCGGCCTGCCGTACGGTCCGGTTCCCGCCGGACCGTACGGCCCTCAGGTCTTCTCAGCTCAGCCTGCGGACCACGTACGCCGCGCCCCGCTCCGCCGGCTCCTCGCCCACGTACTCCTGCTCCCGCATCTCGCACCAGGCCGGGATGTCCAGCCGGGCCGCCTCGTCGTCGGCGAGCACCGTGACCGTGCCGCCCACCGGTACGTCGCCGATCACCTTGGCGAGTTCGATCACCGGGACCGGGCAGCGCCGGCCCAGCGCGTCCACCACGAGCGAGGCGGCGGGCTCGACGGCGGCGGACCCGGCGGGCCCGGCGGACGCGTCGGCCACCGGAACTCCGAGGCGCTCCCGGACCCCGGCGACCACCCCGGGCAGCACGTCGAGGAAGCGCTCCACGTCCGAGGCGGCCGTGCCCGCGGGCAGCGACAGCCGGACGTTCCCCTCCGAGAGCACCCCCATCGCCTTCAGCACATGGCTGGGCGTCAGCGTGCTGCTGGTGCAGGACGAACCGGACGAAACGGAGAAACCGGCCCGGTCCAGTTCGTGCAGCAGGGTCTCCCCGTCGACGTAGAGGCAGGAGAAGGTGACGACGTGCGGCAGCCGCCGCCCCGGATCGCCCACCACCTCCACGTCCGGCACCCGGGCCGCCACCTCCGCGCGGACGCGGTCCACCAACGACCGCAGCCGCGCCGCCTCCGCTTCCGCCTCGGCGCGCACCGCGCGCAGCGAGGCGGCGGCGGCCACGATCGCCGGCAGGTTCTCGAAGCCGGCCGACCGCCCCGACTCCCGTTCGTCGGCGGGGCCCTGGGGCGCGAACCTGACCCCCTTGCGCACCACCAGCAGTCCGACGCCCGCCGGTCCGCCCCACTTGTGCGCGCTCGCCGTCAGCAGCGACCAGCCGTCCGCGACCGGCCCCCACCCCAGCGACTGCGCCGCATCCACCAGCAAGGGGACCCCCGCCTCCCGGCAGAGGGCGGCGACGGCCGCCACCGGCTGCTCGGTGCCCACCTCGTGGTTGGCGGACTGGAGGCAGGCGAGCGCGGTGTCCTCGCGCAGGGCGGCCCCGAACACCGCGGAATCCACCGCTCCGGTCCGTTCCACCGGCACCTCGGTGAAGGACCCGCCGGCGGCCTCGTGCGCGGCCGCGGCGTGGAACACCGACGAGTGTTCGACTGCCGACGCGACCAGGCGGCGGCCGACACGCCGACGGCCCGAAAGAGCTCCGGCAATTCCCGCGTGCACCGCGGCCGTCCCCGAAGGGGTGAAAACGAGCTCGTCCGGGCGGCAGCCGACCGCGTCCGCCGCCGCTTCGCGGGCGGCGTCCAGCAGCATCCGGGCCCGCCGCCCTTCCCGGTAGAGCCGGGCGGGATCGGCCCAGCCCTCGTCCAGGGACGCCAGTAGGGCCTGACGGGCCACGGGATGCAGGGGGGCGGAGGAGGCGGCGTCGAAGTAGGGCACCCGGCCACGCTAGCCCGCAGCCGGGCCGTCGCCGGTGGCGGCCACCCGCGAACCAGGAAAGGGAACGTCAGATGAGCCCCGGAAGCCGGGATTCCACCCCTTCGGGGTGTCGGACGGCGCGTTGGGCACCCTCCCCGCGCGACCCCAAATAGCGTCCAGTAGGGTTTGGTCCGCATAAACATCCAAACCCCTGCCCGCGACAGGGCGGCGACCGACCAGAGACATACGGGCGCGCCGACCGTAGCGGGCGAGACTCTCGGGAAGGCGCTACGTGAGTCCCAACGGCTCCGACCGCTCGTCGCGGCGCCCGATGCGGCGGAAGCTGCCGCAGGTGCTGACTGCGGGCCTGGTCCTGGCGACGGCCTCCGGTTGTTCGTACAACTGGCAGGATTTCCCTCGCCTCGGTATGCCTACCCCGGTAACGGAAGAGGCCCCTCGGATCCTCTCCCTCTGGCAGGGCTCGTGGGCGGCAGCGCTCGCCACGGGTGTCCTCGTCTGGGGGCTGATCCTGTGGAGCGCCGTCTTCCACCGGCGTAGCCGGACCAAGGTAGAGGTACCTCCGCAGACCAGGTACAACATGCCCATCGAGGCGCTGTACACAGTGGTCCCCCTCATCATCGTCTCGGTGCTCTTCTACTTCACCGCGCGCGATGAATCGAAGCTCCTCACCCTCTCCACCAAGCCCGTCCACAACATCAACGTGGTCGGCTACCAGTGGAGCTGGGCGTTCAACTACGTCGAGGACGTGGACGGCTCGCCGTCCACCACCAAGACGCCCGAGGAGCTCTCCTCGATCCCCGACCGCTACCTCGCGGACTTCCCGAAGGGCGCCGGCGGCGTCTACGACGCGGGAATCCCGGGCACGCGCAATCCCC
Source organism: Streptomyces sp. NPDC060198 (assembly GCF_042728415.1). NCBI lineage: Bacteria > Bacillati > Actinomycetota > Actinomycetes > Kitasatosporales > Streptomycetaceae > Streptomyces > Streptomyces sp. NPDC060198. Next base: position 5,253 of record NZ_JBHWZJ010000169.1, read on the forward strand.
AGACCGGCAACCCGGGTCCGACCCTGTGGCTGCCGAAGGGCGAGAAGGTCCGCTTCATCCTCACTTCGCGTGACGTCATCCACTCCTTCTGGGTGGTGCCGTTCCTCATGAAGCAGGACGTCATCCCGGGCCACACCAACGCGTTCGAGGTGACTCCGAACAAGGAGGGCACCTTCATGGGCAAGTGCGCCGAGCTCTGCGGAGTCGACCACTCCCGGATGCTCTTCAACGTCAAGGTGGTCTCTCCCGAGCGTTACCAGCAGCACCTCAAGGAGCTGGCGGAGAAGGGGCAGACGGGCTACGTGCCGTCAGGCATCGAGCAGACTGACCCCGCCAGGAATGCGGAGACCAACAAACTGTGAGCATCCTCAACGAACCTCAGGGTGCCGCGGCAGCAGACGACTCGTACGAGGATGAGCTGCCGGTACGGCGCAAGCAGCCGGGAAACGTCGTCATCAAGTGGCTGACCACCACTGACCACAAGACGATCGGCACGCTCTACCTGGTCACGTCGTTCGCGTTCTTCTGCATCGGTGGACTGATGGCGCTCTTCATGCGCGCCGAGCTGGCCCGTCCGGGTACGCAGATCATGTCGAACGAGCAGTTCAACCAGGCGTTCACGATGCACGGCACGATCATGCTGCTGATGTTCGCGACGCCGCTGTTCGCCGGCTTCACCAACTGGATCATGCCGCTGCAGATCGGCGCGCCCGACGTGGCGTTCCCGCGGCTGAACATGTTCGCGTACTGGCTGTACCTCTTCGGTTCGCTCATCGCGGTGGGAGGCTTCCTCACCCCGCAGGGCGCCGCCGACTTCGGCTGGTTCGCCTACTCCCCGCTGTCGGACGCCGTCCGCTCGCCGGGTGTCGGTGCCGACATGTGGATCATGGGTCTGGCCTTCTCCGGCTTCGGCACGATCCTCGGCGCGGTCAACTTCATCACGACGATCATCTGCATGCGCGCGCCCGGCATGACGATGTTCCGGATGCCGATCTTCGTGTGGAACGTCCTGCTGACGGCCGTCCTGGTCCTGCTGGCCTTCCCGGTTCTCGCCGCCGCGCTCTTCGCATTGGAAGCGGACCGAAAATTCGGGGCCCACGTATTCGACGCGGCCAATGGCGGCGCACTGCTCTGGCAGCACCTCTTCTGGTTCTTCGGACACCCAGAGGTGTACATCATCGCGCTGCCGTTCTTCGGAATCATTTCCGAAGTGATCCCCGTATTCAGCCGCAAGCCGCTCTTCGGCTACATCGGCCTGATCGCGGCCACCATCGCCATCGCGGGTCTCTCCGTGACGGTGTGGGCGCACCACATGTACGTGACGGGCGGCGTGCTCCTGCCGTTCTTCTCCTTCATGACGTTCCTCATCGCGGTACCGACCGGTGTGAAGTTCTTCAACTGGCTCGGCACGATGTGGAAGGGCTCGCTCTCCTTCGAGACGCCGATGCTCTGGTCGATCGGCTTCCTGATCACCTTCCTCTTCGGTGGTCTGACCGGTGTCCTGCTGGCCTCGCCGCCGCTGGACTTCCACGTCTCGGACTCGTACTTCGTCGTCGCGCACTTCCACTACGTCGTCTTCGGCACCGTGGTGTTCGCGATGTTCGCCGGATTCCACTTCTGGTGGCCGAAGTTCACCGGCAAGATGCTGGACGAGCGGCTCGGCAAGATCACGTTCTGGACGCTGTTCGTGGGCTTCCACGGCACGTTCCTGGTACAGCACTGGCTCGGTGCCGAGGGCATGCCGCGTCGCTACGCGGACTACCTCGCGGCCGACGGCTTCACCGCGCTGAACACGATCTCGACGATCTCCTCGTTCCTGCTCGGCCTGTCGATCCTGCCGTTCTTCTACAACGTGTGGAAGACCGCCAAGTACGGCAAGAAGGTCGAGGTCGACGACCCGTGGGGCTACGGCCGTTCGCTGGAGTGGGCCACTTCCTGTCCGCCCCCGCGCCACAACTTCATCACCCTGCCGCGGATCCGTTCCGAATCCCCGGCGTTCGACCTGCACCACCCGGAGATCGCCGCGCTGGAGCAGCTCGGCCACCACTCCGAGGCCGACAAGGTCCTCGCCGGTGGTAAGGAGGCAGGCAAGTGAAGATCCAGGGCAAGCTGTTCATCTGGCTGAGCGTCTTCATCCTGATCATGGCCGTCACGTACGGCGTGTGGTCGAAGGAGCCGGTCGGCACCACCGCCCTCGTCCTGGCCTTCGGGCTCTCCATGATGATCGGCTTCTATCTGGCCTTCACGGCCAACAGAGTCGACCAGATGGCCCAGGACAACAAGGAAGCCGACGTGGCCGACGAGGCCGGCGACGTGGGGTTCTTCTCCCCGCACAGCTGGCAGCCGCTCTCGCTGGCGATCGGTGGCGCACTGCTCTTCATGAGCATCGCCTTCGGCTGGTGGCTGGCGTACTTCTCGGCCCCGATGCTGGCCATCGGCCTCTTCGGCTGGGTCTTCGAGTACTACCGCGGTGAGAACCGCACCCAGTGACACCGCGTTACCCGTAACACCTCGCGAGGGGCCCGACTGCTCGGCTGGAGCGGTCGGGCCCCTCGCTCGTTTGCAGTCGTACAACGCGCTGGATCGGATGAATCTTCTTAGCGTGGGTTCATGAACGACACGCCGCGTACCCGCTCCGCAGTGAGTTGCACCCTGCTGGTCGTGACCCTGGCCGCCGGTGCGACCGCCTGTGGAGGACCCGACGGTCACCCGCTCTCGGCCAAGCCGTTCGACGCGGCGGACCAGGTCTCCTTCAACGGCCACGCCCCGCAGGGGAAGGCCGACCCCGACAAGCCACTGGAAGTCACCGTCAAGGGTGACGAGGGACGCATCACCGATGTGACGGCCGCGGACAGCACCGGTCGCCGTCTGGCCGGCGAGCTCGCCGCCGACGGGAAGCGCTGGCACTCCACCGCCCCGCTCGCCGCCGGCGCGCGGTACGAGGTGAGGGTCACCACCGAGGATGAGGACGGGGCCCCCGGCCGCCGTACGCTCTCCTTCGAGACCACCTCCCCGAAGAAGCTCCTGAACGTCTCCTTCGGCCCGCGGACGGGCACGTACGGGGTCGGACAGCCCATCACGGCGGAACTCAGCGCTCCGGTCACCGACAAGGCTGCCAGGGCCACCGTCGAACGCTCCCTCAAGGTCCGTTCCACCCCCGCGGTGACCGGCTCCTGGTACTGGGTCGACGACAAGATCCTGCACTTCCGGCCCCAGGAGTACTGGCCCGCCGGGGCGTCCGTCGAAGTGAGCAGCAACTTCAAGGGCATCAAGGTGACCAACGCCCTGCACGGCGCCGAGGTCAAGCCGCTCAAGATCACCATCGGCGACCGGATCGAGGCCATCACCGACGCCGCCGAGCACGAGATGACCGTGCTCCGCAACGGAGAAGTGATCAACACCATTCCGGTCACCACCGGAAAGCCCGGCTTCTCCACCCGCAACGGCATCAAGGTCGTGCTCGGGAAGGAGGCGTTCGTGCGGATGCGCGGCGAGACCGTCGGCATCTCGACCGACTCCTCGGAGTCGTACGACCTGCCGGTCTACTGGGCCACCCGAGTGACATGGAGCGGCGAGTACGTGCACGCCGCGCCGTGGTCCGTCGGGTCGCAGGGCAGCGCCAACGTCAGCCACGGCTGCACCGGGATGAGCACGGACAACGCCGAATGGTTCTTCGACACCGTCCGCGAGGGTGACGTCGTCAAGGTCGTCGGCAGCGAGGGGGAGACCATGACCCCCTTCGACAACGGGTTCGGGGACTGGAACGTCTCCTGGGAGGCGTGGCAGAAGGGCAGCGCCCTGCGGAACGCCACGCCCGGGGCCGGAACCCACACGGTCGAGGCGGCGCGCTTGCGTCCCCAGGTCTGACGCCGGAGGTGCGCCGCCTCGCGGGACGACCGTTCGGCAGGGCGGTGCGAGAGGTGTCAGGACGCCCCGGCCGCCACCTGGAGCCGTGTACGCACCAGGGCGGCCAGGGCGTCCGCGAACTCGACCGGGTCCACCGGAAGAGTCACGGCGGCGTCCGCGCGGCTCCAGGTGGCCAGCCAGGCGTCCTGGGGGCGCCCGATCAGCAGCAGTACGGGCGGGCAGTGGAACACCTCGTCCTTGATCTGCCGGCACACGCCCATGCCGCCCACGGGCGCGGTCTCGCCGTCCAGTACGCAGACGTCGACACCGCCGGCGTCGAGCGCGGACAGCACCGCGGGCAGCGTCGCACACTCCAGGAACCGCACCTCGGGGACGTCGGCCGCGGGCCGTCGCCCGGTGGCGAGCTTCACCTGCTCGCGGATGTTGGCGTCGTCGCTGTAGACCAGGACCGTGGCGGTCGCCTGCATTGTTCCTCCGTGACAGCTGTGTCGTCGGGGCTCTCGGGGCATGAACCGATGCGCGGATCGTACTCCCGCGGACAGCCCGTCAGCACCGCTAATGACGTCGATTCACTGGGCCGTTCGGGGAGGACACACCCCTCTGACACACCGAACGGCACCCCCGGGAGTGAGGGCGGGATAAGCGACCGACATAATGTCGGTCGTGGCGACAGCAACGACAGTAGAAACCGGGCACGCGCACCCGTCGGTCAATCGGCCGAACCTCACCAGCGTCGGAACCATCATCTGGCTGAGTTCCGAGCTGATGTTCTTCGCGGCCCTCTTCGCGATGTACTTCACCCTGCGATCGGTGATGGGACCGGATCACTGGAAGGAGATGGCCGACCATCTGAACTTCCCGTTCTCCGCGACGAACACCACGATCCTGGTGCTTTCCTCTCTCACCTGCCAGCTCGGCGTCTTCGCCGCGGAGCGGGGCGACGTGAAGAAGCTCCGGACGTGGTTCATCATCACGTTCGTCATGGGTGCGATCTTCATCGGCGGCCAGGTCGTGGAGTACACCGAGCTGGTCAAGACGGACGGGCTCTCCCTGTCCTCGGACCCGTACGGCTCGGTGTTCTACCTGACCACCGGCTTCCACGGCATGCATGTGACAGGCGGTCTCATCGCCTTCCTGCTGGTTCTCGGCAGAACATACGCAGCCAAGAGGTTCACCCACGAACAGGCGACCGCAGCCATCGTCGTGTCCTACTACTGGCACTTCGTCGATGTTGTATGGATCGGCCTCTTCGCGACGATCTACATGATCAAGTAACCGGGCGCTCGCACCCACCCATCATCGACGCAGAAGATCCTGACACCGGGGTAATCCGTGAAAAAGCTCTCCGCACGACGACGCCATCCACTGGCGGCCGTCGTCGTACTACTCCTCGCGCTGGCGGCTACCGGGGGGCTGTACGCCGCGTTTGCGCCTGCGGGCAAGGCGCAGGCAGACGAATCCGTCCAGTCCCTCCCCATTGAGGAGGGCAAGAAGCTCTACACCGTCGGCTGCGCCAGCTGCCACGGAACCAGTGGTCAGGGCACGTCCGACGGGCCTTCGCTGGTCGGCGTCGGCTCCGCCGCCGTCGACTTCCAGGTCGGCACCGGCCGGATGCCCGCGCAGCAGCCGGGCGCCCAGATTCCGGCGAAGAAGGTCATCTACTCGCAGGGCGAGATCGACCAGCTCGCGGCGTACGTCGCTTCGCTCGGCGCCGGCCCGATCACGCCGACCGAGAAGCAGGTCAGCCCCGAAGGGGCGGACATCGCCAAGGGCGGTGACCTGTTCCGCACCAACTGCGCCCAGTGTCACAACTTCACGGGCGAGGGTGGTGCGCTGACGGACGGCAAGTACGCCCCGAGCCTGGAAGGCGCGAGCCCGAAGCACATCTACGAGGCCATGCAGACCGGCCCGCAGAACATGCCCTCCTTCCCCGACACGACGATGCCCGAGCAGCAGAAGCAGGACATCATCGCGTACATCAAGACCGTGAACGGTGACAACAGCGAGAGCCCGGGCGGCCTGTCGCTCGGTGGCCTCGGACCGGTCAGCGAAGGCCTGTTCGCCTGGATCTTCGGTCTGGGCCTTCTGATCGCCGTCGCCGTCTGGGTCGCGGCCCACACCGCTAAGGCCAAGAAGTCATGAGTAGCCAAGAAGAGAATCCAGAGAAGAGCCTGCTCGCCGAGCAGGACGCCGCGCACGGCGCGGTAGTGGTCGCGGACGATCCGTTCGCGAACCCGGGGCTGCCGGCCCACAAGCCGCGCATCCAGGACATCGACGAACGTGCCGCCGACCGCTCCGAGCGAGTCGTCGCGTACCTGTTCATCCTGTCCATGCTGGCGACGGTGGCGTTCATCGCCTCCTACGTCATCTTCCCGGTCGACAAGATCGTCTACATCTGGCCGTTCGGTCACGTGAGCGCGCTGAACTTCTCCCTGGGTCTCACCCTGGGTGTGGCGCTCTTCGCCATCGGCGCGGGTGCCGTCCACTGGGCGCGCACCCTGATGTCCGACGTCGAGGTCCCCGCCGAGCGTCACGCGATCGAGGCCACGCCCGAGGTCAAGGCGCAGGTCCTCGCCGACTTCAAGGCCGGTGCCGAGGAGTCCGTGATCGGCCGTCGCAAGCTGATCCGCACCACGATGTTCGGCGCGCTGGCCCTGGTGCCGCTCGCCGGTGTGGTGCTGCTGCGCGACCTCGGTCCGCTGCCGGAGAAGAAGCTCCGCTCCACGCTGTGGGCCAAGGGCAAGAAGCTCATCAACATGAACACGATGGAGCCTCTGCGTCCCGAGGACATCGCGGTCGGTTCGCTGACCTTCGCCATGCCCGAGGGCCTGGAGGAGGACGCCGAGGACTTCCAGGCGCAGATCGCCAAGGCCGCCCTGATGATCATCCGCATCGAGCCGGACGACATCAAGGACAAGCGCGAGCGCGAGTGGGCGCACGAGGGCATCGTCGCCTTCTCCAAGATCTGCACCCACGTCGGCTGCCCGATCAGCCTGTACGAGCAGCAGACGCACCACGTCCTCTGCCCGTGCCACCAGTCCACCTTCGACCTCTCCGACGGCGCCCGCGTCATCTTCGGTCCGGCCGGGCACGCGCTTCCGCAGCTGCGGATCGGCGTGAGCAGCGAGGGTGACCTCGAAGCTCTCGGTGACTTCGAAGAGCCCGTCGGTCCTGCCTTCTGGGAGCGCGGATGAGTACTACGACGGAAACCACGCGCAAGGCGCCCGCAGGCGAGCGGGTCGCCGACTGGGCGGACGGCCGGCTGGGCATCTACGGCCTGGCCAAGGCCAACATGCGCAAGATCTTCCCGGACCACTGGTCCTTCATGCTGGGCGAGGTCTGCCTCTACAGCTTCATCATCATCATCCTCACGGGTGTGTATCTGACGCTGTTCTTCCACCCGAGCATGAACGAGGTCGTGTACCACGGCCCGTACGAGCCCATGCAGGGCATCCGGATGTCCGAGGCGTACGCCTCGACGCTGAACATCAGCTTCGACGTCCGCGGTGGTCTGCTCGTGCGGCAGATCCACCACTGGGCCGCGCTGATCTTCCTGGCCGGCATGTTCGTGCACATGATGCGCGTGTTCTTCACGGGCGCGTTCCGCAAGCCGCGTGAGATCAACTGGCTCTTCGGGTTCCTGCTGTTCGTCCTGGGCATGTTCACCGGCTTCACCGGCTACTCGCTCCCGGACGACCTGCTCTCCGGTACGGGTGTCCGCTTCATGCAGGGCGCGATCCTGTCCGTGCCGATCGTCGGCACGTACCTCGCGTACTTCCTGTTCGGCGGGAACTTCCCCGGCGGCGACTTCGTGGCCCGGTTCTACTCGGTCCACATCCTGCTGCTCCCCGGCATCATGATGGGCCTGCTGGTGGGCCACCTGATCCTGGTCTTCTACCACAAGCACACGCAGTTCGCGGGCCCCGGCCGCACGAACAAGAACGTCGTGGGCATGCCGCTGCTGCCGGTCTACATGGCCAAGGCCGGAGGGTTCTTCTTCCTGGTCTTCGGTGTCATCTCCGTCGTCGCCGCGATCGCCTCGATCAACCCGATCTGGGCCATCGGCCCGTACCGGCCCGACCAGGTGTCCACCGGCGCGCAGCCCGACTGGTACATGGGCTTCTCCGAAGGCCTGATCCGTGTCATGCCGGGCTGGGAGATCAACCTCTGGGGTCACACGCTCGTCCTGGGCGTCTTCATCCCGCTGGTCATCTTCCCGCTGGTGCTGGCCGCGATCGCGGTGTACCCGTTCATCGAGTCCTGGGTCACCGGCGACAAGCGCGAGCACCACATCCTGGACCGGCCTCGCAACACGCCGACCCGGACCGGTTTCGGTGTCGCCTGGATCAGCTGGTACTTCGTGCTGCTCGTCGGTGGTGGAAACGACCTCTGGGCCACGCACTTCCACCTGTCGATCAACGCGATCACCTGGTTCGTGCGCGTCGGCTTCTTCGTGGTGCCGGTCCTGGTGTTCATCGCCACCAAGCGGATCTGTCTCGGCCTCCAGCGCCGGGACAAGGAGAAGGTGCTGCACGGACGCGAGTCCGGGCTCATCAAGCGCCTGCCGCACGGTGAGTTCGTGGAGATCCACGAGCCGCTCGCCCAGGGCCAGCTGCACACCCTCACCGCGCACGAGCAGTACCAGCCGCTCGAAATCGGCCCGACGGTCGACGAGAACGGTGTCGAGCGCAAGGTCTCGGCCCTCACGAAGCTGCGCGCCAAGCTCAGCAAGGGCTACTACGGCGAGCACAACCAGATCGCCAAGCCCACCGCCGAGGAGTACAAGGAGATCACCAGCGGCCACGGTCACCACTGATCGCCTGAACTGATCGCCACAGCCAAGAGCCCCGTCCATTCGCCGGACGGGGCTCTTCGCCGTTCCCGGGCCCCGATAGGGTGGAGCGGCACCCCCCTTTCCGGCTGTGGATTCTTGGAGCGGACCATGAACGTGGCGACCCCGAACGGCGGCGACAGCGCGGCGGACCGTTCCTGGTCCGGCGTACTGACGCCCCTGCTGCGCGGCCAGGACCTCGGTGCGGACGACACCGCCTGGGCCATGGACCGGATCATGAGCGGGGACGCCACCGACGCGCAGATCGCGGGCTTCGCCATCGCGCTGCGCGCCAAGGGCGAGACGGTCGCCGAGGTGAGCGGCCTGGTGCGCGCGATGTACGAGCACGCCCGCACCATCGAGGTGCCCGGCCCCTCGGTCGACATTGTCGGCACCGGCGGCGACCTCGCGAAGACGGTCAACATCTCCACGATGTCCGCGATCGTGATCGCCGGCACGGGGGCCAAGGTCGTCAAGCACGGCAACCGGTCCGCCTCCTCGGCCAGTGGTGCCTCCGACGTCCTGGAGAAGCTCGGCGTCAACCTGGAGCTGACCCCGCAGCGGGTCGCCGAGGTGGCGGCCGAGGCGGGCATCACCTTCTGCTTCGCGGTGAAGTTCCACCCGGCCCTGCGGTACGCGGCCAAGGCCCGCAAGGAACTGGGCACCCAGACCACCTTCAACATCCTGGGCCCGCTCACCAACCCGGCCCACGTCCGCGCCCAGGCCGTGGGGGTCGCCGACCTGAGGATGGCGCCCATCGTGGCCGGTGTCCTCGCCGAGCGCGGCAACTCCGCGCTCGTCTTCCGCGGCGACGACGGGCTCGACGAGCTGACCACCACCGCGACCTCCCGGGTCTGGGTGGTCCGGGACGGAGAGGTGCGCGAGCAGGCCTTCGACCCGCGCCACGTGGGCCTGGAGCTGGTGCCGGTCGAGGCGCTGCGCGGCGCCGACCCCTCGTACAACGCGGACGTCGCCCGACGGGTGCTGGAGGGCGAGAAGGGCGCGGTGCGCGAGGCGGTGCTGCTGAACTCGGCGGCGGCGCTGGTGGCGCTGGACCCGGGCGAGGGCACCCTCACCGAGCAGATCGGTGCCAAGATCACCGCCGCCGCCGAGTCCATCGACTCCGGCGCCGCGCACCGCGCGCTGGAGCGCTGGGTGGCGGCCAGCAACGCCTGACGGGCACGAGCGAAGAGGGGCGC
>NZ_JBHWZJ010000170.1:0-5456 GCF_042728415.1 Streptomyces sp. NPDC060198
CCCCCGCACACCGCGGGGGCCGGAGGCGGTTGCGGGAAAGGCCGCGCGATGCGGCAGAATCCGTACATGGGCATAGTCGCCGGCTTGGACAGTTCCGCCGCCTTCACACACATCGTCGTCTGCGACACGGACACGGGTGCCGTGCTGCGGCAGGGGTACGCCGCACATCCGGTCGAACCGAAGGCCGTGGAGGTCGATCCGCAGGCGTGGCTCCTCTCCCTCGGTGAGGCGGCGGGCGGCGGGCTGCTCGAGAACGTCGAGGCGATCGGGGTCGCCGCGCAGCAGCACGGGCTGGTGGCGCTGGACCGGCAGGGCAACCCCGTCCGTCCTGCGCTGGTGGGCAACGACCGGCGGGCGCAGGTCGCCGCGGCGGATCTGATCGACGGGCTCGGCGGGCGGCAGCCCTGGGCCGAGGCGGTCGGGGCGGTACCGCAGGCCGCACAGCCGGTGGCGAAGCTGCGGTGGCTGGCCCGGACCGAACCGGAGAACGCCCCGCGCGTGGCGGCCGTCCTGCAGCCGCACGACTGGCTGGTGTGGCAGTTGCTCGGCCGCCCCGCGCGGCGGACCACCGACCGGGGCGCCGCCTCCGGTACGGGGTACTGGTCGGCGCGCACGTCTTCCTACCGGCCCGACCTCGTGGAGCTGGCGCTGGGCCATCAGGCCGCGCTGCCCGAGGTGCTGGGCCCGTCCGACGCGGCCGGGACGACCCCCGAGGGGCTGCTGATCTCCGCCGGCACCGGCGAGACGATGGCGGCGGCGTTCGGGCTCGGCGTGGGGGTCGGGGACGCCGTGGTGTCGCTGGGGGCCTCCGGGTCCGTGATGGCGGTGCACCACGAGGCGCTGGCCGATCCGCGCGGGATGATCACCTCCTTCGCCGACGCGACCGGGATGCACCTGCCGGTGGTGCACACCTCCAACGCGGTACGGGCCCTGCGCGGGACCGCCGACATGCTCGGCCTCGACGGCGGGCTGGAGGAGCTGTCGGCGCTCGCGCTGAAGTCGACGCCCGGGTCCTCCGGTCTGGTGCTGCTCCCGTACCTGGAGGGCGAGCGGACCCCGCAGCTCCCGCACGCGGCGGGCACGCTCTGCGGGCTGCGGCGCGAGTCGATGAAGCCGGAGCACCTGGCGCGGGCCGCGTTCGAGGGGATGCTCTGCTCGCTGGCCGACGCGCTCGACGTGCTGCGCCGGCGCGGGGTGCACGTGCGCCGGGTGTTCCTGCTGGGCGCTGCGGCCGAGCTGCCCGCCGTACGCGCGATGGCGCCGGCGGTCTTCGGTACCCAGGTCGTCGTGCCGCAGCCCGCGCAGTACGCGGCGCTGGGCGCGGCTCGGCAGGCGGCGTGGGCGCTGGGGGTCTCCCAGGGCCGGCTCGACCCCGGTACGCCCCCGGCCTGGCAGGGGGCGGCGGCGCAGGTGCTGGAGCCGGGCGAGGAGCTGCCCGTGGGGCGTGCGGTGCGTCAGCAGTACGAGGCGACGCGCGACCAGATCCACCCGGGGGCCTTCGAGTTCGACGGGCCGGGCACGGAGGCCGGTACGGACTGACGGGGACCGTGGTCCTCGCGCCGGCTTCTTGACCTCGGCTTGGGGAAATCCGTTCGTCCCCGGGGAGACGGGCACGGCAAGATGGTTCGGCCTCTGCCGTCGCCGACCCGAGAGACACGCGTGCTCATAAAACTGCTCAGGTCCTTCCTGGGCCCCTACCGAAGGCCGATCCTGCTGCTGGTGTTCCTCCAGCTGCTGCAGACCTGCGCCTCGCTCTACCTGCCCAGCCTGAACGCCGACATCATCGACAACGGTGTCGTGAAGGGCGACACGGGCTACATCCTGGGGTACGGCGGCCTGATGATCGCCGTCAGCCTCCTCCAGGTCGTCTGCAACGTCGGTGCCGTCTACTTCGGGGCGCGGACCGCGTCCGCGCTCGGCCGTGACCTGCGGGCCTCGGTCTTCGACCGGGTGCAGTCCTTCTCGGCCCGGGAGGTCGCCCGCTTCGGAGCCCCCTCGCTGATCACCCGTACGACCAACGACGTCCAGCAGATCCAGATGCTGGTCCTGATGACGTTCACGCTGATGGTCTCCGCGCCGATCATGTGCGTCGGCGGGGTGATCATGGCGCTGGGCCAGGACGTGCCGCTCTCCGCCGTGCTGCTGGCCGTGGTGCCGCTGCTGGGGATCTCCGTGAGTCTGATCGTCCGGAAGATGCGGCCGCTCTTCCGCACGATGCAGGAGCGGCTCGACACGGTGAACCGGGTGCTGCGCGAGCAGATCACCGGCAACCGTGTGATCCGTGCCTTCGTGCGCGACGGGTACGAGGTGAAGCGTTTCCGCGGCGCGAACACCGAGCTGACCGACGTGGCGGTGTCCACGGGCCGGCTGATGTCGCTGATGTTCCCGACGGTGATGACCGTGGTGAACGTGTCGTCGATCGCGGTGGTGTGGTTCGGCGCGCACCGGATCGACAGTGGCGGGATGCAGATCGGCGCGCTGACGGCGTTCCTGTCCTATCTGATGCAGATCGTCATGTCCGTGATGATGGCCACCTTCATGTTCATGATGGTGCCGCGCGCGGAGGTCTGTGCGGAGCGCATCGACGAGGTCCTGGAGACCGAGTCCAGCGTGGTGCCGCCCGTCGCGCCGGTGACGGAGCTGCGCCGCCACGGCCACCTGGAGCTGCGGGGTGCGGAGTTCCGCTACCCGGGTGCCGAGGAGCCGGTGCTGCGCTCGGTGGACCTGGTGGCCCGGCCCGGGGAGACGACCGCGATCATCGGGTCGACGGGCAGCGGGAAGTCGACGCTGCTCGGGCTCGTACCGAGGCTGTTCGACGTGACGGAGGGCGAGGTCCTCGTCGACGGCACGGACGTGCGGACGCTGGACGCGGCGCTGCTGGCGAAGACGGTGAGCCTGGTCCCGCAGAAGCCGTACCTCTTCTCGGGGACGGTGGCGTCGAACCTGCGGTACGGGAACCCGGACGCGACCGACGAGGAGCTGTGGCACGCGCTGGAGGTGGCGCAGGCCAAGGAGTTCGTGGAGCTGCTGGAGAACGGTCTGAACGCGCCGATCGCCCAGGGCGGTACCAACGTCTCCGGTGGTCAGCGGCAGCGTCTGGCCATCGCGCGGACGCTGGTGCGCAAGCCGGAGATCTACCTCTTCGACGACTCGTTCTCGGCGCTCGACTACGCGACCGACGCGGCGCTGCGCGCGGCGCTCGCGCGGGAGACGGCCGCCGCGACGGTGGTGATCGTCGCGCAGCGGGTGTCGACCATCCGCGACGCCGACCGGATCCTCGTCCTGGACGAGGGGCGGGTCGTGGGCACGGGTACCCATCGCGAGCTGATGGACGGCAATGGGACGTACCGGGAGATCGTTCTCTCCCAGCTGACGGAAGCGGAGGCGGCGTAATGGCCGGGCCGGGCGGACGGATGATGGCCGGGGCGCCCGCGAGCAAGTCCGCGGACTTCAAGGGGTCGGCCAAGCGGTTGCTGGGGCGGTTCAGCGCGGAGAAGTCCTCGCTGTACCTGATGCTCCTCGCGGGTGTGCTGAGCGTGGGCCTCTCGGTGGTCGGGCCGAAGATCCTCGGTGCGGCGACGGACCTGATCTTCGGCGGGGTCGTCGGGCGGAGCATGCCCGAGGGCACCACGAAGGCGCAGGCGATCCAGCACCTGCGGGACCAGGGCGACGGCGGTATGGCGGACCTGCTGTCCGGGGTGGACTTCACTCCGGGGCAGGGCATCGACTTCACCGCGGTGGGCCATGTGCTGCTGGTGGTGCTGGCGGTCTACGTCGGTGCCGGGCTGCTGATGCTGGTGTCGACGCGGCTGTCGATCCGGGTGATCAACCGGGTGGTGTTCCAGCTCCGCGAGGACCTCCAGACGAAGCTGTCGCGGCTGCCGCTGTCGTACTTCGACAAGAAGCAGCGCGGTGAGGTGCTGAGCCGGGCGACGAACGACATCGACAACATCTCGCAGACGCTCCAGCAGACGATGGGGCAGCTGATCAACTCGTTGCTGACCATCGTCGGCGTGCTGGTCATGATGTTCTGGATCTCGCCGCTGCTGGCGCTGGTCGCGCTGGTCACGGTGCCGCTCTCGGTGGTCGTGGCCTCGCGGGTGGGCAAGCGTTCACAGCCGCAGTTCGTGCAGCAGTGGAAGGTCACGGGCAAGCTGAACGCCCACATCGAGGAGATGTACACCGGGCACAACCTGGTGAAGGTCTTCGGCCGTCAGGACGAGTCGGCCGAGCGGTTCGCCGAGGAGAACGACGCGCTGCACGAGGCCGTGTTCAAGGCGCAGTTCAACAGCGGGATCATGCAGCCGCTGATGATGTTCGTGTCGAATCTGAACTACGTGCTGATCGCGGTCGTCGGCGGGCTGCGGGTGGCGTCGGGTGCGCTCTCGATCGGTGACGTGCAGGCGTTCATCCAGTACTCGCGCCAGTTCTCGATGCCGCTGACGCAGGTCGCGTCGATGGCGAATCTGGTGCAGTCCGGTATCGCTTCGGCGGAGCGGGTCTTCGAGCTGCTGGACGCCGACGAGCAGGCGGCGGACCCGGCCGATGCGCAGCGTCCCTCGGAGCTGCTGGGCAGGGTGCGGCTCGACGAGGTGTCGTTCCGCTACGACCCGGAGAAGCCGCTCATCGAGGATCTCTCGCTGGACGTGGAGCCCGGACAGACGGTGGCCATCGTGGGGCCGACCGGTGCGGGCAAGACGACGCTGGTCAACCTGCTGATGCGGTTCTACGAGGTGACCGGCGGGCGGATCCTGCTGGACGGCGTGGACGTGGCGCGGATGTCGCGCGACGACCTGCGGTCCCAGATAGGGATGGTCCTCCAGGACACCTGGCTGTTCGGCGGGACGATCGCGGAGAACATCGCGTACGGCGCCGCGCGCGAGGTCACCCGGGAGGAGATCGAACAGGCGGCCCGCGCGGCCCACGCGGACCGGTTCGTCCGTACGCTCCCCGAGGGGTACGACACCGTCATCGACGACGAGGGCACGGGGGTCAGCGCGGGCGAGAAGCAGCTGATCACCATCGCGCGGGCGTTCCTGTCCGACCCGGTGATCCTGGTGCTGGACGAGGCGACCAGCTCGGTCGACACCCGTACCGAGGTGCTGATCCAGAAGGCGATGGCGCGCCTGGCGCACGGGCGGACCAGTTTCGTGATCGCGCACCGGCTCTCCACGATCCGGGACGCCGACGTGATCCTGGTGATGGAGAACGGTTCGATCGTGGAGCAGGGCTCGCACGATCAGCTGCTCGCGTCGAAGGGCGCGTACGCGCGGCTGTACGCGGCCCAGTTCGCCGAGGCGCTGGCCGAGGTCGACTGAGCCCCGGCCGGGGTCGAGACGCGCCCGAGGGCGCTCCTGGAGGGGGTGGGCCCCCTGCCGGGGCGGCCCCCGGGGGGGGGGGGGGCGGCCCCCGGCGGGGAAGAAAACAACCCACCAACACCACAGGAGCGCACACAG
>NZ_JBHWZJ010000170.1:5466-15148 GCF_042728415.1 Streptomyces sp. NPDC060198
CTCCTGGAGGGCTTCGCCGCCGTCCGGGGGCGCCCTCGGGCGTGTCCGGGTCCGGCCCCGGTCAGTCCAGGTAGCCGCGGAGCTGTTCGGCGTAGGCGTGGCCGCGGAGCCTGGCGAGGGTCTTGGCCTCGATCTGGCGGATGCGTTCCCGGGTCACGCCGAAGAGCGTGCCGATCTCCTCCAGGGTGCGGGAGCGTCCGTCGTCCAGCCCGTAACGGAGCCGGACGACCCGGCGTTCGCGTTCGCCGAGGGTGGAGAGCACCGCTTCCAGGTGTTCGCGCAGCAGCAGGAAGGACGCCGACTCGGCGGGTGAGGCCGCGTCGCCGTCCTCGATGAGGTCGCCGAAGCAGACGTCCTCCTCCTCGCCGACGGGGGCGTGCAGCGAGACGGGCTCCTGGGCGAGCCGCAGGACCTCGCGAACGCGTTCCGCGGTGAGGTCGAGTTCGGCGCCGACCTCCTCGGCGGCGGGTTCGTAGCCGCGTTCCTGGAGCAGCCGGCGGCGTACCCGCACCACGCGGTTGATCTGCTCGACGACGTGGACCGGGACGCGGATGGTGCGGGCCTGGTCCGCGAGGGCGCGGGACATGGCCTGGCGGATCCACCAGGTCGCGTAGGTGGAGAACTTGTAGCCCCGGGCGTAGTCGAACTTCTCGACGGCCCGGATGAGCCCGAGGTTCCCCTCCTGCACCAGGTCGAGCAGGGTGAGACCGCGTCCGACGTAGCGTTTGGCGACGGAGACGACGAGCCGGAGGTTGGCCTCGATGAGGCGGCGTTTGGCGGTGCGGCCGAGGACGACGATCCGGTCCAGGTCGTGGCCCAGCCGGGAGTCGGGGTCGGGCGAGGCGGCGAGGCGTTCCTCGGCGAAGAGTCCGGCTTCGACACGGCGGGCCAGCTCCACTTCCTCGACCGCGGTCAGCAGCGGGACGCGTCCGATCTCCCGGAGGTACTGGCGCAGGAGGTCCGATCCGGCCCCGGTGTGCTCGGTGGTCCGGCTCGGGGGCGGCTCGGGGGCGAGCCCCTCGTCGTCCTGCTCCTCCAGCATGCCGGCAGGGGGCGCGGGCGGCCGGGCCCCGCTCTCCGGGTGGTGCGCGGCCCTGCTCTGCGGGGGAATCGCGGGGGCGTACGCGGGGGTGCGTGGGGGGACATCGTCCGTCGTACTCGTCACGGTCCGGGTCTGCACGGGGGCGACCTCCAGGTGATCGCTGCCGGAACGCGGTGACGGGGGTCCGCCCTCGGTGGGCCGACGCGCTCCGGTGGTTCAGGCACCGCTGTCCAGTGTGGCGTACGACACAACGCCGCCACGAGGGGCGTGCGGTGACTTTTTCGGTACCCCGGCGGAGTCGGTACGGGGCACGGGAGGAGCCGGTACGGGGCACGGGAGGAGCCGGTACGGGCCCTTGCGGGACCCGGGCGGGGGAGGCGTCAGAGCGCGTCGGTGCCGTGGCTGCGGAGCGCCTGGGCGTACTGCTGGAGGACCCAGACCTCGTTCTGCGCGGCGGCGAGGTGGTCGGGGGCGACCTGGGAGCCGAGGCGGGCGAGGCTGCTGTTCACGTCGGCGATCCGGCGGTCCACGGCGCGCAGCCGGACCTGGACGAGCTGCATGCCCGCGTAGGTCTCGTCGATGGACTTGCCGTGGAAGACCTCGACGGCCAGCTCGGTGACGAGTTTGCGGACGGAGTCGTGCGGGGTCGCTTCCAGGACGGCGGCCAGGTAGTCGCGGGGTTCGGCGACGCCCTGTTCGGCGCCCCCGGCCTCGGCGATGCACTCGCGCACGGCCGCGTAGGGCGGGGCGGTGAACTCGTCGGAGCCGTACGCGTCGAAGGCGGGCGAGACCAGGGCGGGCTTCTGGAGGGCCAGCTTGAGGAGTTCGCGTTCGGTGCGGTGGGCCGGGCTGCGGAGGTTGAGCGCGGGGCCGGAGGGCGCGATGGAGACGGGCGCCACGTCCTGGTGCCGGGCGCCGGGGCGGCCCTGCTTGCTCCCGGACCTGCCGGTGTCGCCGCCCCGGCCGCGCGCCCACTGGGCGAGCTGGTGGACGCGGTGGACGACGTACTCCTGGTCGAGGATGCCGACGAGGCCGGCGAGCTGGACGGCCACCTCGCGCTGCACGCTGCTCGTCTTGATCTTCGCGACGACGGGCGCGGCCTCGTCCAGGGCGGCGGCACGGCCGGCCGGGGTCTCCAGGTCGTAGCGGGCGACGATCTGGCGCAGCGCGAACTCGAAGAGCGGGGTGCGGGGTTCCACCAGGTCGCGGACGGCGTCGTCGCCCTTGACCAGGCGCAGGTCGCAGGGGTCCATGTTGTCCGGCGCGATGGCGATGTAGGTCTCGGCGGCGAACTTCTGGTCGTCCTCGAACGCGCGCAGGGCGGCCTTCTGGCCGGCCGAGTCGCCGTCGAAGGTGAAGATCACGCGGGCGCTGCCGTTGTCCATCAGGAGGCGGCGCAGGATCTTGATGTGGTCGTTGCCGAAGGCGGTGCCACAGGTGGCGATGGCGGTGGTGACGCCGGCCAGGTGGCAGGCCATGACGTCGGTGTAGCCCTCGACCACGACGGCACGGCTGGCCTTGGCGATGTCCTTCTTGGCCAGGTCGATGCCGTAGAGGACCTGCGACTTCTTGTAGACGGGGGTCTCGGGGGTGTTCAGGTACTTCGGGCCGTTGTCGTCGTCGCGCAGCTTGCGCGCGCCGAAGCCGACGATCTCTCCGGCGGTGTCGCTGATGGGCCACATCAGCCGGCCCCGGAACCGGTCGATCGGGCCGCGCCGGCCGTCCTGGGAGAGGCCGGAGGTGATGAGTTCCTTGTCGCTGAAGCCCTTGCCGCGCAGGTAGCGGGTGAGGTGGTCCCAGCCGGCGGGGCTGTAGCCGACGCCGAAGTGCGCGGCGGCGGCCTGGTCGAAGCCGCGTTCGGCGAGGAACGCGCGGCCGATCTCGGCCTCGGGCCCGTCGAGCTGCTCGACGTAGAACTTCGCGGCGGCCTGGTGGGCCTCGATCAGCCGGATGCGTTCGCCGCGCTGGTGGGAGGGGTTGTAGCCGCCCTCCTCGTAGCGCAGGGTGATGCCCGCCTTCGCGGCGAGGCGCTCGACCGTCTCGGAGAAGGTGAGGTGGTCGATCTTCATCACGAACGCGAGGGTGTCACCGCCCTCCTGGCAGCCGAAGCAGTGGAACAGGCCCTTGGAGGGGCTGACCTGGAAGGAGGGGGACTTCTCGTCGTGGAAGGGGCAGAGTCCCTTGAGGTTTCCGCCGCCCGCGTTCTTGAGCTGGAGGTATTCGGACACGACGGAGTCGATCGGGACCGCGTCCCGTACCGCCTTCACGTCGTCGTCATTGATCCTGCCAGCCACGCATGAAGTCTACGGGGGCGCGAGGGCTTACCCGCCTGGCCGGGGCGGCGAGGTCCTCACGGCGTACGCCGGGGCACTGGGGCGGTACGGAGGCGCGCATGTGCGCCGGAGGGTTGCCGGTGGCATGTCCCGTACACAAAGAGGCCGGCGCTTCCTCGTGTACGGGACGGGTCCCCGGCGTGCGGAACGGTCAGAGCAGGGATTCGAGGGGCACCGAGGGGTCCGCCAGGGCGTTCGGGTCGTGCTGGGCGCGGGCGGCGACCAGGGCCTGGACGGTCTCCGTGACGTCCCACACATTGACGTTCATCCCGGCCAGCACCCGGCGGTCGCGCAGCCAGAAGGCGAGGAACTCGCGCTTGCGCGCGTCGCCCCGGATGACGACCTGGTCGTAGCTGCCGGGCGGCGCCCACCCCGAGTATTCGAGGCCCAGGTCGTACTGGTCGGAGAAGAAGTACGGCACCCGGTCGTGGGTCACCTGCTGCCCGAGCATCGCGCGGGCGGCGGCCGGTCCGCCGTTCAGCGCGTTGGCCCAGTGCTCGACGCGCAGCCGGGTGCCGAAGAGCGGGTGCTCGACCGAGGCGACGTCCCCGGCGGCGTAGATGTGCGGGTCGGAGGTGCGCAGCGAGGCGTCCACCGCGATGCCGCCGCCGTGCGCCCGGTCGGCGAGCTCCAGCCCGGCGGCCTCGGCGAGGGCGGTGCGCGGGGCGGCGCCGATCGCGGCGAGCACGTGGTGGGCCGGGTGCTCCTCGCCGTCGTCGGTGCGCGCGGCGAGCACCACACCGTCCTGGCCGACGATCTCGGTGAGGCGGGCGCCGAAGTGGAAGCGGACACCGTGGTCACTGTGCAGGTCGGTGAAGATCTGGCCCAGCTCGGGGCCGACGACACCGTGCAGCGGAGTCGGCTCGGGCTCCACGACGGTGACCTCGGCTCCGTAGCCGCGGGCCGCCGCCGCGACCTCCAGGCCGATCCAGCCGGCCCCGGCGATCACCAGGTGGCCGTTGTCCCGGCCCAGGGCGGAGAGGACACCGCGCAGCCGGTCGGCGTGGGCGAGGCGGCGCAGGTGGTGGACGCCGACCAGGCCGGTGCCCGGAACGGGCAGGCGGCGCGGTTCGGAGCCGGTGGCGAGGAGCAACTTGTCGTAGTGGATGACGGTGTTGTCGCCGAGCTGGACGGAACGGGCGTACCGGTCGACGGAGGTGACCGGCTGACCGAGATGGAGCTCCACGTCGGCGCCCGCGTACCACGCCTTCTCCTGGACGAACACGCTGTCGCGTTCGGCCTTTCCGGCGAGGTACCCCTTCGAGAGCGGTGGCCGCTCGTAGGGGTGGTCGAGCTCGTCGCCGATCAGGATCACCCGGCCGTCGAACCCCTGCGAGCGGAGCTCCTCGGCCGCTTTCGCGCCGGCCAGTCCTGCGCCGACGATGACGAACGTCCTGTGTGCGTCCACCACTTGCTGCCTCCTCAGTGCGTACTGCGCGACGCCCTCACCCTGCGAGCCTCCCGCACGGAGGGTGAGGGCGGAAGGGGGTGTGCCCCTCCCGGCGCGTGTCCCATGGTTGCGTGCCCGGCTGTGTGCCAGCACATCATCCGCCCCGGGGCGGTGTCCCCGGGGGATCACGGCGCGTCAGGAGCGGGCCGGGAGGTTTCGTCCGGATCGGGCGGGATCGGGGATCGGGACGCGCGGGCCCGGCGGATCCCGGACGAGAGGCCTCAGGCGAGGTACAGGTGCAGCGAACGGGCCGAGGCGTCGGTGAGGGCGGCGATCTGGTCCACCAGGACGCGCTTGCGGGCGCGGTCGTCGGGCGCGGTCTCGTACAGGGCGCGGAACTGGGGTTCCAGGCCCTCGGGTGCCCGGGCGGTGAGCGCCGCGGCGAGTTCGGCGATGACGACGCGCTGATCGGCACGGATCACCGCCTGTTCGGTGCGCTGCATGACGTACCGGACGGCGACCGCCTTGAGCACCGCGCATTCGGCGACGACCTCGCGGGGGACGACCAGCTCGGCGCCGTACCGGGTGAGCCGGCCGGGGCCGTGGACCTCGCGGGTCGCGGTCTCGGCCGCCTGGCAGAACCGGCCGATGAGCTGGCTGGTGGCGTCCTTCAGCCGGGCCTGGGCCACGGCGGAGCCGTCGTACGCGTGCGGCCACCACTCCTGGCCGGTGAGCCGGTCCAGCGCCTCCGCCAGCTCCTGCGGATCGGTGTCCGCCGGGACGTACCGGCCGATGGCCGCCGCCCAGATCGCCTCCCGCTCGGACGGGTCGTGCAGAACGGCGGGGACGAAGTGGCCCGCGTGCAGGCCGTCCTCGAAGTCGTGGACGGAGTACGCGACGTCGTCGGACCAGTCCATCACCTGCGCCTCGAAGCAGGTGCGGCCGGGCGGGGTGCCCTCGCGGGCCCACGCGAAGACCGGCAGGTCGTCCTCGTACACCCCGAACTTGGCCGAATCCGGGTCGGCGGGCCGGCCGCCGCGCGGCCAGGGGTACTTGGTGGCGGCGTCGAGGGCGGCCCGGGAGAGGTTGAGGCCGACGCTGGCGGGTTCACCGGTGCGCGGGTCCCGGACGAACCGCTTCGGCTCCAGCCGGGTCAGCAGCCGCAGCGACTGGGCGTTGCCCTCAAAACCTCCGCAGTCGGCGGCGAACTCGTTGAGCGCCTGCTCGCCGTTGTGTCCGAAGGGTGGGTGGCCCATGTCGTGCGCGAGGCACGCCGTCTCCACCAGGTCCGGGTCGCATCCGAGGGTCGCCCCCAGCTCCCGGCCGACCTGCGCGCACTCCAGGGAGTGGGTGAGCCGGGTGCGCGGGCTGGCGTCCCAGGCGGCGCCCCGGGTGCCGGGGGTGACGACCTGCGTCTTTCCGGCCAGCCTGCGCAGCGCGGCGGAGTGCAGTACCCGGGCGCGGTCGCGCTGGAAGGCGGTACGGCCGGGGCGTTTGTCGGCCTCGGTGTCCCAGCGTGCGGTGTCGGAGGAGGTGTAGCCCGGGGTCGGGTCGGCGGCGGGTGCCGTGGGGTGCGGCGTCGAAGGCGTCGGCGCGACCCTGCCGGGTCCACCCGGGCCCTTGTCGTCCCTCACGTCCCGGTCCGTGCTGTCGGTGTGTCGTGTCCCGTGGTGGTGTGCCCCGTGCGTACCGATCCCGTGTGTCCCGTCCATGGTGACGACCATAACGACCGTCTCGGACAACGGGCCGGGACGGATGGGGGGATTCTTCGTCCGCGGATCCTTCCTCCGCGGATCCTTCGTCCGGGGGTGGTGGTGCCGTCTCCGAGCGGGTCCCGGCCCCGTCGGGGGGCAGGGCCGGGACCCGCACGGCGGGGGGATCAGCTCGGCTGGTCGCCGGTGTAGCGGAAGATGTCGCCGGCGCTGTTGACGTGCCACGCGGTGCCGTCGGCCCCGGCGGCGACGTCGGTGGCGGTACCGGGGATCTTGACCCAGGGGTTGGTGCCGCTCGCGTCGTTGTTGGTGTACCGGTAGATGCTGCCGGCCGGGTCCACGCCCCACACGTTCGTCCGGGAGCCCACCGCGATCCGCTTGAGGCTGCCCGCGACGTCCGCCCACGGGTCCGAGGGGTCCTGGTCCCCGGTGTACCGGTAGATCCGGTTGGCGCTGTTGACGCCCCACACGGTGCCGTCCGCCGCCGCGCCGATGTCGCTCAGCGACCCCGGGATGTTGAGCCACGGGTTGGCGTCGTGGTTGGTGTACCGGTAGATGCCGCCCGCGGAGTCCACCCCCCACACGTTCGTCCGGGAGCCCGCGTCGATGCGGACCAGACTGCCGTTGATGCCCACCCAGTTCACCGTGGACTGGTCCCCGGTGTAGCGGTAGATCTGGTTGCCCGAGTTGACACCCCACACCGTGCCGTCCGAGGCGGCGCCGATGTCGCTCAGCGCGCCCGGGATGTTGATCCAGGGGTTGCCGTCGTAATTGGTGTACCGGTAGATCGCGCTCAGCGCGTTCACACCCCACACCGTAGTCCTGGACCCCGCGGAGATTGCCGAGAGGCCGCCCGCGACCTTCACCCAGTCCGCCATGTCGTCACACCTTTCGTCGAACCAGTGGCGGGCGCCATGCTCCGGGATGCGGATGTGCACGTGGGGGTGGTGAATGTGTGTCCGGGTGCCGAACGCGCCAGAAACGGGGAGTTTGAACTCCGGCCGTACCCGGGGGCCGGAGTGCGTGCGTCCCGGCCGGTGACGCTTCGGCCGGAAGTGCGTCCCACCCCCCGGTGATCGACACGGAGGGCGGTCCGTGCGTGTGCCGCAGGACCGCGAACCCCGGAGGGTGTCAGGCGATCGCGAGGAGCGGTTCGCCGGCCGGTCGGCCGCCTTCCGCCGGAGCCGCTTCCGCGCGCGCGTGGTCGTAGCGGTGCAACAGCAGCCGGACCATGGCCGGGTGGTCGCCGAGCGGCGCCGCCGCGAGGCCCGGGGCCGCGTCGGCCGCCGCCGTCGCGAAGCGGCCGGGGGCGGTGAAGTACGAGGCCACGGCGGTGCGGTGGTATCCACGGGCGGCGAGCGCGCGGACCGCGTCGGGCACGGTGGGCGTGGCTGCGGAGGTGTACGCGGCCACCACCGGCACCCCGCCGAGCCGCTCGGAGAGCAGGCGGGCGGTACGCCGGGTGTCGGCGGCGGACTCGGGGTCGCGGGAACCGGCGGAGGCCAGCACCACGGCGTCCCCGCTCCCGCCCGGCCGCCGTCCCGCCGGCCACCCGGCTTCCAGGAGCCGCCCGTACAACGCCTCCACCAGCAGCGGGTGGGGGCCGAGCGGGGCGGCGATCCGGGTACGGACGGCGGGTGCGGAGGCGGCGAGGGCGGGCAGGTCGTGCTTGACGTGGTAGCCCCGGCCGAGCAGCAGCGGTACGAGGACGGCGGAGCCGCCCGGGAGCCCGGCGAGCGTCTGCGGCAGCAGCGGTTCGTTCAGCTCGATGTGGCCGAGGCGCACGTCGAGGCCGGGCCTCGTCTCCCGTACCCGTTCGAGGAGTCGCGTCACGGTCCGGAACGCTCGCGGGTCCCGGCTGCCGTGCGCCACGGCGACCAGGGCAGGGGGGCGTGCGCTGTCGCCGAAGGTGTGGGGGACGGGGCGGGCTGACTGCCGGGTGCGCTGCATGGGCCTGCGGGTTCCGTTCCGGGAGGCGACGGCGGGGACGGCGGGGTGTTCGCCGGGGCGGCGAGGGTCCGTACCGTCCTGTCACCAGCGTGCGGGAGGGAGGTTGCCTGTCCGTTGCGCGGGGGTCACGGGTGTTTTCGCCGTCCTCACGGGCGGGCACGGGGCGTTGTCAGCACCCTGGTACGCGCGTGACACGGGGGCCTCGCCGTCCCCGCCGGGCGCGGCATCGTCCCCACGGGCGCGGCATCGTCGCGGGCGCGTCGCGCCTTCGCCGCGTGCACGTCAGGCGGTGACGGGCACGCCGTCCTGGTCGTCGCCCGTGCGGACCGCGGGAAGGACCGGGGCCGCCGTGACGACCGGCGTGACCGTGAATCCCTCCCCCGCGCCGGACGGCCCGTACAGCCGCTCCAGGACGGCGGCGACCCCGTCCTCCTCGTGCGAGAGCGTGCGGTGCGAGGCTGCGGCGAGGACGTCGGGGTGGGCGTTGGCCATGGCGTAGCCGGCTCCGGCCCAACGCAGGACGGCCAGGTCGTTGGGCATGTCGCCGAAGGCGACGACGTCGGCGGCGGTGAGCGAGCGCTCCGCGCAGAGCATCGCCAGGGTGCCCGCCTTGGTGACCCCGGGAGCGCTGATCTCCAGCAGCCCGCGCCCGCCCGAGTGCGTGTACTGGGCGAGTCCGGGCGCCGCCCGCTCGATCGTCGCGAGCAGGACGTCGGCCTCGGCCCGGTCCGACCAGGCGAGCAGCTTGGTGACGGGCCGGCCGGTGGCCCAGAGTCCTTCACGGGACGGGACGACGGACGCCCCTTCGTCGTCGCCGGAGAAGCGCAGCAGGAAGGACGGCTCGAAGAAGACCTGGTCGCCCGCCTCGACCCCGAAGGAGATCTCCGGCAGTTCCGCCGCGAAGCGGTCGGCGACGAGCCGTGCGGTGGGCAGGGCCAGCGGCCGGGAGGCGGTGACCGTGCGGCTGGAGAGGTCGTAGACGAGCGCGCCGTTGCTGCACACCGCCGTGCCGGTCAGCCCGGTCGACTCCGCGAGCCGGTCGAGGTACCGGGGCGGCCGGGCGGTCACCACGACGATCTCCGCGCCGGCGTCCCGCGCGGTCCGCAGCGCACGCAGGGTACGGGCGGAGGGGGTGCCGTCACGTCGCAGGAGCGTGCCGTCGAGGTCGGTGGCGACGAGGCGTGGGAGCGTCATCGCACGATGCTAATGGCTGGCCCGGTGGCGGGAAACGCCAGGACCCGCCCCCGGTGAGGGG
>NZ_JBHWZJ010000171.1:0-15109 GCF_042728415.1 Streptomyces sp. NPDC060198
TTGCCCTCGCCTCACCGCATCTCGGTGGATCCGGGCCTGGTCCCGGGTGACGCCGCCAGTAAAGGCAGACCAGCGATCTGACCCCTCAGACGACGCAGCCGACCGGAACTGCCCACCTCAGCAAATCCCGCCTCGAGGCCTGCCGAATCTCAGCAAGCCTCCCACCTCACACAAAACGGAACAGCCTCCATCACCCCGGGGCAACCGCGCAAACACCCAAGCCCTCTCAGAGCAACCGGGCAAACACCCCAGCCCCCTCGGGGCAACCGGGCAGGCATCCCAGCCCTCTCGGGGCACACAGACTCGCAGACCAGGCAGCGGTCCCAACCCTCAACAGAGCTGGGACCGCTGCCTTCCGTAGTCCGGGGCCCGATACCGGTGGCACCCTGACGGCCTGGACCACGTCCTCGCGCCCAGGCGACACGGCAACCAGGCGACACACGGAGAAGAGCGACCGCCTCGGCGAAATCGCCATACGCGGATTCGAAAGATCCTGCCGCAACAAGGAACATCGACCGGTCGGTGAGGACACGGGCAAGACGTGCGTGATTGCCGGGCAGGCGGCGGGCGAGCGTCACACCCTCACCGAAGTACGCCATGAACCGGTCCTTGAACAAGTAAGGGCGGTCGCCTACGCGGACGGCCGCACGGATGCCGACCCCGCGTTGGACCTCGACCACCCCGGACAGCCAACCGCCCCCACGCACCCTCGCCGCGACCAGCCGACCCACCCGGGCTCACTGCCCGCATCGAAACACTTCCCACCTGAACCGCCAGGGAGGCCTCCGAGAGCACGCCCTCCAGTGGGGCACCCTTCTCGGCACAGCCGCCGAGAAGGGTGCCCCATGCGATGGCGTGAGCGTCCCGGGCGATGCGCGGTGACGGAGTTTCAGCCACCCCTGGTCCGCAGCCGTCGCGTGATGGTGCAAGGGAAACGCCCCGGGATTCCCCGAAACCACAGGTTGTCCCGCCGGGAACCCGGCTTGAAGACGTGCGTTCGGAAGGTGGCTGCGGTCGTTGAACCCTGCGATCCCACTACGACCGAGGAGACCAGAGACGTTGATACGCACCCATCCGCGCGGCGCCCGCCGGGGCGCGCAAAGCTCATCGGACAAGGACACGGTCTCGGGCGCGGAACGCGAGCTGTACGGGGGCCGGCTTCGCTGGGACCAGTCGTACGTCCACCACTCGGGCCCGCTGACCCGGTTGTCGTTCGCGCACATGGCGGCCGCACTGCCGCGCATGGTCGGATCCGTGATGCGGATCGGGTGGCAGGCGGACCGGTGGGCGATGGCATCGGTGGTGGCCGCGCAGCTCGGGCAGGGGGTGAGCGCCGCGTGGGGGCTGGTCGCGGTCAACAGCGTGCTCACGAATCTCTTCGCGCAGGGTCCGACGGCGGACAAGTTGCGCGACGCTCTGCCGGCGTTGGTGGCGCTCGGGGCGAGTGCGGTGGTCGCGGCGCTGTTGCTTGCGTGGTCGACGGCGATGTCGGGGCGGCTGGAGCCGCAGGTGGAGCGGGCGGTGTCGGCGCGCTACTACACGGCGGTCACCGGCATCGAGCTGGAGGCTACCGAGCGCCCGGAGGTGCAAAGGGTGTTGGAGGCCGGCCGGTTCGGGACGGATTCGGCCCGCAACATGCTGAGGCTCTCCGTGGGGGTCGGCAACGTCGTCATCGCGATGGTGGCGGCTGCCGTCGTGCTGGCGTCGCTGCACTGGCTGCTGCTGCCCATGCTGCTGCTGATCGCGCTGCCCAAGGGGTGGGGTGCGGTCCGCTCGGCGCGCCGTGAGTACGTGTCGAAGCTCTACTGGCTCGACCACCGCAGGGATCTCCTCGCTCCTCGGTTTCCTGACCCGCCCGCACGCGCAGGGCGAGATCCGTGTCCACGCCGCCGGCAAGAAGCTGCTCGCCAGCTACGAGGAGATGTCCCACCAGACGGAAGGAGAACAGCGGCGCCTGGCCCGGGCACAGGCCTTCACCGAGCTGGTGGCCGGGGGGCTCGCGGGGATCGCGTCGCTGGCCTGTTACGGGGTTCTGTGGTGGCTGCTGGCCGACGGGGTGCTGCCGCTCGCCGTCGGCGGCACGGCGGTCCTGGCGATCCGGGCCTCTACCGCGCGGCTGACCTCACTGGTCCAGCAGGTCAACCGACTATACGAGGAACTCCTCTTCCTCACCGATACCGAGGACGCCATCGCGCTCGCGACCGAGAACGCGATCCCCACCACCGGCGCCCCGCTGCCCGACCCCGTCGACGAGATCCGGGTGGACCACGTGTCCTACACCTACCCCGGGACCGACACACCGGCGCTGCGGAACGTCACTGTGCGAGTCGCCCGGGGCCAGGTGACCGCGCTGGTGGGCGCGAACGGAAGCGGCAAGACGACCCTGACCAAGCTGCTGTCCGGACTCCTGCTCCCCACGGACGGCCACGTATGGTGGCAAGGCCAGGAGGGCACGCACCGGGTCGATGTCCGGGAAGCCGCCCGGGCCGATGTCTTCGGTCAGGTGGGGCTCCTGGCGCAGGACTTTCCCCGCTGGGAGATGACCGCGGCCGCGAACGTCGCGATCGGCGCCGGAGACCGTCCCCGCGACATGGGGCGGGTGAAGTCCGCCGCCCGGGCCGCCGGCATTCACCAGCTGATCGAAAACCTCCAGCACGGCTGGAACTCCATCGTCAACAAAGGCTACGAGCGGGGCGTCCAGCTCTCGGGCGGACAGTGGCAGAAGCTCGGCACCGCGCGAAGTCTCTATCGGAATGCCCCGTTTCTTCTGGTGGACGAGCCCACTTCGGCGCTCGACCCGCACGCGGAGATCGCCGCGTTCGAGAGCCTGTGGTCCCTCGCCGGGGAGGGACGCGCAGTCGTTCTCGTGACGCACCGCCTCGCGGCCACCGCCCACGCGGACCGCATCTACGTCCTCGACCAGGGTCGCGTGATCGAAGAGGGCACGCACGAACAGCTCATGGCCCGGCCCGACGGCATCTACCAGGGCATGTTCACCGCCCAGGCGGCCCAGTACGGGGCCCCGGCCATCCCCGTGCAGCCCGGCCACGCCCCGGCGCCGAATCCGGTGACGGGAGGCCCGCACTGATGAGGACTCCCGCACCACTTCGGATCGCAGCCGCCGGCCAGGCCCCCGGCACCGGCGCGGGGGGTGACCGCCACGGTCGCCTGCCAGGTGTGCGGGGACCGTTCGGTGGTCACACCCTGGCCCTGAACCGGCATCACGCCGACGCGGCAACTGTACGTCTGGGAGATCTCGGGTTCCGGCCGCAGGTGGCGTGCGGCCCGGGTGAGGAGGGCTGGCCGTCGCTGGCGCCGTACGACCGGATCCTCGTGTCGTACACGGTGGATCGTGTGCCGGTGCCCCCGTCGAGGGGCTCGCCCCCCGCGGGAATCTGCTGGTTCACGTGACGGCCTCTCACCGTCGTCGAGCACACACCGGGCGAGCAGGTGGAGGCGGAGCTGAGGCCGGTGGAGTTGGCGCACAGGGCCGGGCACGGCATCAGCCGGATCTGGCTCACCGAGGAATTCCGGCAGCCGATCGCCACCGCACCGGGCACCCGTACCCGCGTCCTGCTGCCCCGCCGGACGGAAAGCGGCTTCCGGACGGCGGCGGACCACCTCGTGGGCGGACTCGTGAGGGACGTCAGGGCCGGGCATCTCGTGATCGGCGGCGGTTGCAGGTACTGGCTGCGGATGGAACCGGTGGACGAGCTGAGCTGGCTCGCCACGCCGGACGGGCCGCGCGACATCTGTGCACAGCTCCAGGAACTCGCCGACCGGTGGCGAGCAGCGCGCTTCCCCCTTCGCTACCGCCTGCCCTCCGACGCGGACGGCGCTCAGCGGGCGCCCGCCCTCAGCCCTGTTCTCGTTCCGGAACCCTTCGATCCGCCATCGCACCCGCCATCCGGACAGGTCGCCCAGCAACCGCTCGACCGCTGACCTGACGTCTCCCGCAGCGCGCCCGGCGCACTGCAGAAGCAGATCCCCGTGCGTATAGGACGGGTCGAGTACGTCACCGGAGAAGGACGGCATGGCCGTCAGTTGCCGAGGCGCTGCCCACGTCCGCGGAAAGAGGGGTGCGCCCAGACCGATCCACGGCTCCACCCCGTCGGAGCGAACCGCGTTCACGCATCTCAGCACGTGTCGCAGTTCCTTCCGGGACACGCCCGCACCCCCCTTCGATCGGTCAAGGGCCACGAAGACCGCGTGTGCGCCAGGAACTTCACCGCTCAGGTACGGAGGAAGGGCTGGTCCGCGTCGTCCGTTTCAGCTTCACGTACACGACGGGCGGCGAGTGATCCGCCTCCCGCCGGCACGATTCCCGCAGTGGCCCCTACCACGGCTCTCCGCTTCACTGCCCTCTCCCCCATCGGCGGCCACTCACCCCCTCGCGGGCGAGGGCCGACTGTCCCGACGGCCTGAGGCTGTCAGCCTTCAGCACGGCTTCCAGGGCCCGCTCGTACTCTTGGCCTCTGTCCCGCAGACGGTCCCGAATCCAATGCCGCGCCTCGGCGTCCGAGCACGAGTACCTCCACGCCAGAGCGTGCGCGGCCCGGCGTTCCCGGATCTTTCGAGATCCGTCGGGCGATGCCGGAAAGCCGTGACAGATCTCCGCGATCATCAGGACCCGCGCCACCAGGGTTTCCTGGTCGGGCAGCCCGTTTTCGGCGGGCGCGTGCTTCGCGAGCGTCCGGATCTCCAGCAGTCCCGAAACCACAAGGACGGCCACGGCGTCAGTCGCGTCAACCGAACCGGCAGCACCACCAGAAAACCTGAACAGGCGCCGTTTCATCCGATCCAATGCTCCCGCCCCCTGGTGTAGATGGGAGTTTGCCAGGTGATGGTGCCTGCTCCCGTCAGGGCATTCTTCCTCGCGGCATCGATGAGGAGACCTGCCCGATGGTTTCCGTTCTCCAACCTCCTCATCAACTGCCCCACCGTCAGTACGTCGCCCGGACCCGAGGCCAGGCTGAACACCGACCTGAGCAGTTCGTCGTCGGTGAGCTGCACGAGCTTCTCCAGCTGCTTCTTGCTGCCAGCCGTCCCTCCGACGTCGTCGAGGGAGATCGTGCGGAGGTCGGCGACCGTCGCGTCCGGCGTAGGAGGCACCTGCTGGGTCACGGGGCGGGAGCAGAATCCGCCGCCGGGAGGGCAGTTGTGTACGAGAAGCGGGGCGGCGCCAGCGGCTGCGTAGTACGTATGGAGGTCGTCGACGGTGAGGTTGTAGACCGTTGCCGACCGCGTCGTGTGCTGGGTGGCGGTGAGCTGGACCCAGGTGCCGGCGCTGGTCCGCAGCCACTGTCCGGGCTGGAGTTCGCCGGCTTCCAGCCATTGGTCCAGGGCCGGGACCCAGAAGGGGTGACCGTCGGTGGCAGTGATACTGCCGGTCTCCTCGCCCTTGGTTCCGTCGGTGTCGACGAGGAGATCGACGAGTTGCTTCTCCCCTTGGCCCTTGATGAGTGCGGTGACGGGGCGGGGGCCGGACTCATCGGTCTCGGGGTCCGTGGACCACGCTTCGTCGCCGATTCGAATGTCCTGGACCGGCTTGGTGGTGCCGTCTGCCATCAAGACGGGTGTGTCGGCGGTGAAGCTGTTGGGCGCGAGGCAGCTTCCGGCGCCGCGCAAAGAGCTCCTTGCGGCCATGAAGGCGCCGAAGGCTTCGCCGGCCATGCCTGTCAGCATCCGGTGAGTGCGGCATTGCCGACCTGGCCCCATTCGACCTTTCTGCCGGACAGACGCTGGAAGGCCCAGGTGAGGCCGCCGTCCATGAGTCCGCCCACGGCACAGGCGGCGATCATGGGGTTGCCGCCGGTGGGGTCGGTGTAGGTGGTGGGTGAGGAGAGTCCGCAGTGGTAGAGGCTGGTGCCGCCGGCCTGGCCTAGGGGGTCTTGGGAGATGAAGCGGCCGGTCTCGGGGTCGTAGTAGCGGTCGCGGTAGTGGAGGAGGCCGGTGTTGTCGTTTTCGCGGCCTGTGAAGGTGTACGGGTTCAAAGACGCGGCACCGGAGGTGGTGGGCTGGCCGTAGGGGTCGTAGGCGTCGCGGGTGGCGAGGGTGCCGTCCGCGTGGGCGAGGCCGACGACGGTGCCGAGGGCGTCGGTCAGGTAGACCTGTGTCCGGCCGTTCTCGGTGCGGGTGAGGAAGTCGTCCAGGCCCGACATGGCGACCATGGCCTCGGTCTCACCCGTCCGTGCTTCTCCAGCAGGGGGTTACTGCCGTCGGTGAGGAACGTGCTGGTTGTGCCGCCCCTGCCGGGTTCAACAGGGTCACTGTCACCGCACCGATGTTGGTGGAGCCCGGTTCGAGCAGCAGCACGTAGGACCCCGCAAGGGGCGCGTCCTGCACCTCCCGTTCACCCGCGGCACCCGAGTACGAAGTGCCGGAACCTACCTGGACTCCCGTGGGGCTCAGCAGCCGCACGGTCACGGGCCGGTTGAAGGTGGAGCCGGAGAAGCCGAAGTCCAGGTCCTCCCCTGCCTCCGCCTCGAAGTGCACCTCGGCCCAGTTGCCAGGTGTGGTCACCGCGACGGTCGGCGCTGTCGTGTCCGCGGTAGAAGTGGTCTGTGACGACTCGACCTGCCCTGCTCCGGTGCCGGAGACGGCCACGAATCTCTGAGCGGTCGTCGTCCGGCCGTCCCGGGTCGCCACGTGAAGCGGGCCGCTGACTGCTCCGGGAGGTGCCTTCACCGTGATCGCCGTAGCCGTACGTCGGGTCACTCCATCGGCACCCTCCTCCTGATCAGAGTCCCGCTCATCGCGGCTCTGGGACAACTGGGGACCGGCGGGGTGTGGGCCGCGCAGGCTGCGGGTGAACTGGCCACCGCCGCAGTGGCGGTGTTCCTGCAGGGCCGCGGCGCCGGACGCGTCCAGGCCGGCCGAGGACGGCAAGGGCGACGTCCGGCGCATCGCGCCGGCCGGTCGTCAGCAGCCGACCGGCGAGGATCCGGCGACCACGTCGTCGAACCACAGGGTGTCGTCACCGGTCCCGTAGCTCTCCCAGCCCAGCCTCAGGGCGGTAGGTCGCGGCGCGGTGGTTCGGGAGAGCCACTGCGCGTCGACGTCCTGCGTCGGTACGCCGTCGGCGTGCAGCCCCGGCACAAGCTCGTCGTCGAGCCAGGTGTCGAGTCCGGGTGCCGAGGTGTCGACCGCGAACCGCAGGCACTGCCAGCTGTTCGTGGGCAGGGACCTGCTCAGCCCCACCCCGACCGGACTCTGCGCCGGAAGTGTGGCGTCGTCGCTCTCCCGGTTCCACTGCAGAGCGCCGTTCTGTCCCCCGATCCGCAGCGCCTTGCCACCCTGCGAGCTGTCCGGCATCGACACGAAGGCGACGTGCGCGGCCGGGAGCGCCGTGGTGTGCCGTACCCACATGCGGACGTACAGCACGGGGCCGACCGACGACAGATCCGTGGTCGCGGCCACGAAGGCGTGGTTGCAGTAGCCGGCCCGCCCGTCCACCCGTAGCGACCGCGTGCCGCTGTGCGTGACCTCCGTGTCGACGGCGACCGTGCCCGTGCCCTGGCAGTCCGGTGCGGTGAAGTGCCAGTTCCCGGCAGGGGCCGGGCCGGCCTGGTCCTCGAAGTCCTCGCAGACGGCGGCATTACCGCACTCCGCGGAGGGCGGGGTCGAGGTGGGTGTCGGGGTGGGGGTGGGGGTCGAGGTCGCGGAGGGGGTCGGGGTCGGGGTCGGCGGCGAGGTGCCGTCACCTCCACAGGACACTCCGTTGAGGGCGAAGCCCGTGGGCGCCGGGTGGGCCGACTGCCAGGTCCCCTGGAGACCGAAGTCGACGGTCCCTCCGTCGGCCAGCGCCCCGTTCCAGGCCGCGTTGACGGCGGTCACGGAGTTGCCGGTCTGGGCGACGGTCGCGTTCCAGGCGGAGGTGACGTGCTGGTCGCCGCCGTAACTCCACGTCAGCTGCCAGCCGCTGAGCGCGGAGCCGGTATGGACGACGCGAACCTGGGCGGTATAGCCGCCAGTCCATTCGTCGGCCGTGTAGACGACCCGGCATCCGGACGCCGCCTCCGTACCGCTTGCGGGTACGACGACGAAGAGTGACAGGGCCAGCGCGAGCGCGGCTCCGGCCGCTGTCCAGGGCGTGCGCAGGATTCGCGAGGGATGGATCTGCATGTGCGCCTCCTCGGTGGGGGAAACCGTAGGACAGTTCACGGGTGGGAGCGCTCCCACCCATCACAGCGAAATGACGGTGCACTGTCAATACGGGCGTTCGCCCCGATTCCTGGAACCTCTCACCACCCGCGGCATCAACGCCCCGCGCGTGACGGCGTTCGGGGCGCGGCCAAGACGGACGCCGGACTCGAATCCTGATCCCGGGTCCGGCCGGGACGCCCGCCCCCCTCGGACCGTCACCGGATCCAGGGGCCTCGCAAGGGGCAGGAGCCCGACGCCCGCAGGCGAAGGGGCTCGTCCTCCACCGGTGCGCCCCGCATCCGTCACGCTCACCACGGAGGTGGAGCGCGGCAGGGACGCGGCGGACGTGGACGATCGTCGCCGACTGGGCGATCGCCGCCACCCACACCGCCCACGACCACCGACCACCGGCCTTCGGCCACCGATCACTCGGCAGCCTCAACTCCGGGCCGCGGGAGACGGCAACGCCCGCCCGCGCAGCTCACCCGGACGCGAGCACCACGCCCGGCAGTGCGGGCGTCTCGGGCACCGCCACCGGGCCCTCAGGACTCGATGATCGCGACAAGGCTCGCGGCGTACGGGCCTGGTTCGAGGTCGCCCCGTACGGCGAGTTGCTGGGTGTAGCCGTGACAGAGGGCCACGAAGGCCTCGGCCACCCGGGCCGCCCGCGCGGAACCACGGTCGGGCAGCAGCGCGACAACCGCCTGGCGCATCTCGTCGAGTTGACGGCTGACCAGAGCGGCGAGGCTCGGGGTGACGGCGGCCTCGGCGTAGATCTGGGCGACCAGCCGCGCATGGTCCTCCTCGCGGGCCAGGATGCGGATGTGCTGAAGGAAGTCATGGATGGTCTCGGCGGTGAGCTCCGCGGGGAACGCCTGGCTCGACTGCTCGCAGATGGCCGCGACGATCTCGTCCTTGCTCTTGAAATACCGGTAGATCGCCCCGATGGACAGTCCGGAGGCTTCGACGAGGTCAGTCATGGACGTCCGCGCGAAGCCGTGAGCGGCGAAGCGTGCGCGGGCGGCATCGATGATCTGCCGGCGGCGGGCTTCGAGGTGGGACTGACTTACCTTCGGCATAAAAGAATGACCATTCGTTTTCGTGGTAGTGTCGTTGACCATACCCCAGAAGTCCGAGGAGGCTTCCGTGCGTTACCAGACATTCGGACGACACACCGGCCTGCGGGTCTCGGAGTACGTGCTGGGCACCGCCAACTTCGGCTCAGCCCCGGCCGCCGCGGGCCCGGAAGGTGCCAGGGCGATCTTCGAACAGTTCGTGGCCGCCGGCGGAACCACCATCGACACCTCGAACCTCTATCAGGACGGTGAGGCAGAGACCATCCTGGGCAAGCTGATGGGCCGCGAGCGGGACGACTACGTCGTGATCACCAAGTACACCGGGAGCAGGAGCGCACAGATCGG
The DNA here is from genome assembly GCF_042728415.1 of Streptomyces sp. NPDC060198. NCBI lineage: Bacteria > Bacillati > Actinomycetota > Actinomycetes > Kitasatosporales > Streptomycetaceae > Streptomyces > Streptomyces sp. NPDC060198. Next base: position 9,567 of record NZ_JBHWZJ010000171.1, read on the forward strand.
CCCCGGTACCACGGGTAACAGCCGTAAGACCATGTTCCGCTCCCTGGAGGAGAGCCTGCGGCGGCTGGGGACCGACTACGTCGACGTCTTCATGCCGCACTTCCCCGACGGCGTGACTCCGTTGCCGGAGATCCTGGCCGGTTTGGAGGACCTCGTCCGGGCGGGCAAGATCCGCTACGGCGGACTGTCGAACTTCCCGGCCTGGCGGATCGCGGACGCCGCCGTCCGATCCGAGCTGAGCGGGCGCATGTCGCTGGTCGGCATCCAGACCGAGTACAGCCTCGCCGAACGCTCCGCGGAACGCGAACTTCTCCCCATGGCCGAAGCACACGGGCTGGGCGTCGCCCTCTATTCCCCGCTGGCCGGTGGCCTGCTGACCGGGAAGTACCGTCACGGCGAGCGGGGGCGGCTCAGCGCACGGCCCGCGGCCCACGTCATCGCCGGCGAGGACGGTGCGCAGCGCACCGCCGTGCTCGACGCGGTCCTCGCCGTGGCCGACGAGACGGGCACCGGCCCGATCCAGGTCGCACTTGCCTGGCTGCGTCGACGCGCTGCATGCGCCGGAACCTCGATGATCCCTGTCCTCGGACCCCGCACACCGGCTCACCTGGCGGGATACCTCGACGCCCTGAACGTCGAGCTCTCCCCGCACCATTACCAGTTGCTGGACGAGGTCAGTGCGATCAGGTTCGGCGCACCGTACGAGGACGTGGCCGCGGCGCTGGCCCACGGCACCGACGGGGACCGCGGGCTCCTCGACGAACCGCTCGTCCCCGTCATCTGAAACAGCGCTCCGACCGCCCCGCCGCCGCCTCCACCGTTCGCGCCCGGGGCGGGCCTCGCCACCGACGGGCCGGGCCCGGTCCGGCCGATTCCGTCCACCCGCCCCTCCCCCTGGAGTACCTGTGCCCATCGCGAGGATCGCCGCCATCAACCTCGAATGCCCCGACCCGATCGCCCTGGCCCGCTTCTGGGCACACCTGCTCGGTGGTGAGGTGGCGGTCGAGACACCGGGCTTCTGCGCGGTCGAGGCCGGTACGCTGCACCTCGGTGCCGTACGCGTCGAGGACTACCAGTCACCGACCTGGCCTTCCACCGAGCGCTCACAGCAGATCCACCTCGACCTCGCCGTCGATGACCTCGACACCGCCGAGCACGAGGCGGTCCGGCTCGGCGCCACCAGAGAACAGCACCAGCCCGCTCCCGCACGCTCGCGTGTTCTCCGCGACCCGGCCGGTCACCCTTTCTGCCTGCGCGCCTGACACCTCAGCAGGCGTGGTGGGTGCCGCGCCAGCCGTACGGGCCACGTCGAGCCTCCGCCCGACGCGCGACGACCGCCGGTGGCACGTCGGTCCCGCGTGGCGGCCGGGCGCCCTCCGTCGCGGGGGCGCGTACCTCTCGCGCTCCGCACTCCCGAGCGAGCCGCCGGACGACTGCCCGGCCGATACCACGTGTTCCGCCGGTGACGGCAGCGCCCCCGTACGGCTGCGGAGGTGGTCCGTGAGGTTGCCGGTGGTCGCGTCGGGTGCTGGGCTTCCTGCCGTCCGTCGGCGCCCGAAAAATCGTCGCCCCGCAGGGTGAGCTTCTCCGGACCACGGCGGAGGCCAGCTCACCCCGCCATCGGCGGCTCAGCGGAACGCGAGACCTCCCGCCCCGTCCTGGACGACGACCAGCTCTCGTTACCCTGCTGCGGGGACGACACACGCACCCGGAAGCGGGCACCGAAAGCCAGCTCATATTCTGATCCCATGCAACTCACGGGAGAGATCACCAGTACCCGTCCCCTGCTCGTCCTGGCAGTCGAAGAAGAGGCCCAGTACCTCGACACACCCTTGCCTGTCCTGCTGACCGGAATGGGCAAGGTCAACGCCGCGTCCGCGCTCGCCGCCGTACTCGGCAGCGGCACGAAGCCGTCGCACGTCGTCAACCTCGGTACCGCGGGAGCGCTGCGCCCGGGCTGGACCGGCACCCACCTGATCGGTACGGTCATACAACACGACCTGGACAGCGACATCTTGTTCGGTCTGACCGGGGAGACCTACGGTGCACCCCTGACACTGGGCGACCACGACGGGCCTACCCTCGCGACGGGGGACTCCTTCATCGACGACGAGGCCGCCCGTGCCCGCCTGGCGGCGCACGCGCCCTTGGTCGACATGGAAGGCTACGCCCTGGCGACGGCCGCGCACCGGGCTGGGGTGCCTCTGCGCATCGTCAAGCACGTCAGCGACGACGCGGGCGAGGAAGCGGCCAAGTCCTGGCGGGAGTCCGTCGCGGAGTGCGCCCACGCACTCGCGGACTGGGCGGCCCGCAACATCCCGGCCTACGCCTGAGCCATCCCTTCTCGCCGACCGGCCGGCGAAGGATCTGCCGTCCCCTGGGGGCTGTCTCTGTCGGACGTGGGCACCGTGGCCCCACCGACCGACAGGCGGCTCTCACTACACCTTGGACTGACCCAGGTCCGGTGGACGAGGGAGGGACGGAAGACCGGCTGACGGAGCGGTTCGTGCCCGAGGCCGGCCCCACCCCGGGAGATCGCCGGGCGCCGTCCAGGTTCTGTTCGGAAATGTGCCATTGGCTCACTCCGTCAGAAGGCCACATCGAGATGGTCGATGCCGTTGGCCTCCTCGGCGCCTCCATCCGTTCGGGCTCCCGCCTCGCCGGCGCGGCTTTCTGGGCGCGAGGACGCCGCGCTGGACGGTGCGAGGCGGGCGAACCGGGTGTGCCGGTTCACTCACTCGCGTCGCCACCATCGGCGGTGGCGCGGGGCCGGTTCGAAATCGGTGGGCGGCTCGTCGGCGGGGGGCGGCTCGTCGGCGGGGGGCGGCGCTTTCCGCTCCGGTTCCAGCCCCACCCGGCCCGGATGTACGCAGACGGGAACCCGGTCGGCGACCGTGTACCGGAACCCGTCCGAAGCGTCGAACGGCCAGTGCCGGCTGGGCCGGTCCGCGACGAGGAAGCCGACGCGCGGGAACCGCAGCGCCGGGCAGAACCAGCAGCACGGGTAGTCGGAGTCCGGGTCGATGAAGGGCGTCTGGGCCGCGTCGTGCATACCTCCAGGACGGTAGCGCAAGGACGGCGAGGTCGTGGACGGGCGGGAGTGCCGGGCCCGGGCGGAGGAAAACCGGTCCGTGGGGCGGACCTGACGCCCCGCCGCTTCGTGGCCGTGTCCCGTCCGACCGTCGTCGGGCACCGCGACCCGCGGCCGTTGGCTCGATCGAGGACGCCGTGTCCGCGGGGCGTCGGAGAGTTCTCCACCGCCTCGGCACCGAGGCTGCGCAGAGCTGTGGGCGAGTGGTGGTGACGGTTGGTTGCCGCACGGCTCACGGCAATCCGCCGACTGTGCGCACGGGCCGGCGGCGTCCCCGGCCCGCCACCGCGGTCCATACGCGACGTTGACGCCGCACTTCTGGACGGGCTGGATTCGAACAGTGCTGAAACGGCAGGCTGGCGCGTGTGATCACGACTTCCTCAACCGACCCGCCCGGCTCACCGCGCTCGCAGCACATGGTGGTCTGCGGTGACGACGGCCTGGCCCGCCGCCTCGCGGTCGAACTCGACGCCGTGTGCGGAGAGACCGTCACCGTCGTCCTGCCGTCCCGCCACCACGAGCACGGAGGAGAGATCGACGCACTCCTCCACGCCCCTTCCTCCGGCATCGAGCTGCTGGTCGCGGCGCGCCCCGACGAGCAGGTGCTCCGGGCGGCCGGTGTCGACCGGGCCGCCGCCCTCGCCCTGGCCTACTCCGACGACCGGACCAACATGATGGCCGCTCTGCTCGCGCGGAGCATCAATCCGTCCGTCCGCCTGGTCATCCGGATGTACCACCGTGAGCGCGGCCGTCATCTGGAACAGCTGCTGGACCGCGCCGTCCTCGCCCGCCGGGGCCGCCCGAACGCTCCGTCCCGTGCGGACGTTCCGATCGACACCTCGACCACGGTGCTCTCCGACTCCGACACGGCGGTTCCCGAACTGGTCGCCGCGGCGGCGCTCGGACAAGGACACACCCTCCAGGTCGCGGGCAAGGTCTTCCGGGGAGTGGTCCGTCCGGCCGGGACTCCCCCGCACACCGCGGACCTGGCCACCTTGGCCGTGTTCTCCGGCACGGGCCGGCACGATCCTCGCAGCGAGGACAGCGCCGAAACGCCCGGGGAGGAGGGGACTCAGCTGCTGCCGGACACCGTCACCTCGTACAACAGCCAGTTCACGCACGGCCGGCTGATGCTGGAGGAGATCACCGGGGACCGTACGCTGGAGACCCCCTCGGACTCGCGCCCGGTCGGCGGCTGGCTGCGCGAACGGCTCGCCCATCTGCCGTGGAAGGTGTTCGTCTCCCGCGAGATGACCTCCGTCTTCGGTGTACTGGCGGCGGTCGTGGCGCTGCTGTCGATCGCCACCTACGCGACCGTCGGCGGCATACCGCCCTGGAAGGCGGTGTACCTGCCGCTGCTGGACATCTTCACCATGGGCGATCCCGCCACCGCGGAACCCCGGGCTCGGAAGTTCCTCCAGCTGATCGCGGGTTTCACCGGAATCGCGATCCTCCCGCTGGTCGTGGCCGCCACCATCAACGCCACCGGCGCCTTCCGCGCCGCATCGATCAGCCACCCGCCCGCCGACGATCTCAGCGACCACATCGTGCTCGTCGGTCTCGGCAAGGTGGGCGCCCGGGTCCTGGTCCGGCTGCGTTCCGCCCATCACCGGGTCGTCGCCGTGGAACGCGATCCACAGGCGTGGGGGGTCGCGGTGGCCCGGGAACTCGGCGTGCCCCTGATCCTCGAGGACGCCACCGGCCCCCGTGCCCTGGACCTCGCCCGGATCGGGCAGAGCGCTTCCTTGCTCGCCCTGACCAGCGACGACAGCACCAATCTGGACATCGTGATGGCCGCGCGGGAGGCCAATCCGGACGTGCGGGCGGTGATGCGGCTGTACGACGACGACTTCGCGGCCACCGTCTCGCTCACCCTTCGCGCCTCCTATCCGGAGGCGCTGACCCGTAGCCGGAGCGTCTCCGCGCTCGCCTCACCCGCCTTCGCCGCCGCGATGATGGGCCGCCACGTCCTGGGCGTGATGCCCGTCGAGCGGGGCGTCCTCCTCTTCACCGCGGTGGACGTGGCCGGCCATCCGGCGCTGGAGGGGCGCTCCGTCCACCAGGCGTTCGCCCGGAACGAGTGGCGTGTACTGGCTGTGGGCTCGGCGGGTCCGGGGGCGCCCGACCGTTCCCCCACCGACACCCTCGGCGGCGGCCTGACCCTCGCCGACGCCACGGGCTTCGACTGGCGGCCCGCGCACGGCCGCGTCCTGGGGGCCGGGGACCGGGTCGTACTGGCGACGACGCGACGGGGGCTCGACGTCCTCACCCGGGGGTCGCGGACCGCGCCGGGAACCACCTGACGGACCGCGAGGAGTCTCGGGCGAGGGCACCGAGAGCTCGGACGGGCTAACCGCCACGGGTCTCCGCCGCCGGGGCGGCAGCCTTGGCCGGCGTACGCCGAAGAGGCTCCTACGGGTCCGAAAGGCCTTCTGCACGGGAGGCGTACCCG
>NZ_JBHWZJ010000172.1:0-15006 GCF_042728415.1 Streptomyces sp. NPDC060198
CGGCGGCGACCCGCCGCCCGCGGCGTCGGAGCCGCGGGCGGCGTGCACCGTCGCATCGTCGGACGTACCGCCGCACACCTGGACGATGCCTGCCACGAGGGACGAGGTCGCGCACAGCGTCAGGGTGAGACGGCATGCGCGACTCGGTCCTCGGCGCCGCCGTCGCGAGGTGTTACGCCTCGCCACGGGCGCGACGACGGGCCGCCCGCCGGGCGAGGACGAGCCCGGCGAGTCCGGCCACTCCCGCCGCCACGGCCGCGGTGGTTCCCACGCCCGGACCCGTGTCGCCGTCGTAGCTCGCGGTCTCCAGGGTGGGAACGCCACCGCCGCCCGCGGGAACGCCGCCGGAGGGGCGGGTACCGGAGGCCTTGGTGTCGGCGGCCTGCGTGTCGGCCGCCTCCGTGTCGGCCGCCGTGCCGTCGGCGGTCGTGGTGCCGGTCGCCTGGTTGTCGGCGGCCTGGCCACCGGCGGTCTGGTTGCGCTCGCCGCCGCCCCTGCCACCGCGGTTGTCCTCGGGGCAGTTGACGACGAAGGTCCGCTGCTTGGTCAGGCTGCTCGGGACGACCCACTGGAGCTGGTAGGTGCCGTCCGGCAGCTGGTACAGCGGGCTGCGGGCCCTGCCCTGCGCCAGCGGGAGCGTGCCGGCGAGCGCGTTGCCGGGCGGGATGGTCAGCGGCTGCTCCGTGATGGTCCAGGCGACCGAGGCGAGAGTCTCGAAGTTGTTGGCCGACAGCCTGAACTGGCAGATCGAGCCACCGTTTCCACGGGTGTCGCGACCGGCGTTGCGGACCTCCACGATGGTGAGGTCACCGCTGTCGCCGGGAAGGGCGAGAGCTTCCGGGGCGCAGAGGAGCGCGATGCCCGCAGCAGCGACGAAGGTGCCGGCGCGGAGGGCGTGGGTGCGGGTGGAGGCGGGGATGGGCATGCGTGACTCCTTGAAGCCAGAACGATTGTCGTACTAATGAGAGGGCCCCCAAGGGATGTCACAGGTGATCCACAAGAAGGGTCCGGCATGACCGGGAGTCCGTCGGAAATCCCCCCACCGGCCCATCACGGCGGGCCCGGGGCGTGCGGGGCCGGAAGCCGTCGTGAGGCGCGGCGGCGGGCTCCAGGTGTTCCGTCCACGGAGGTTGGTGCCGGAACACCCGCGTCGCGGAGCGATCCTGGTGTTCCGGCAACGCCGCGAGGCGCCGTGCCAGCCGCCGCGGACCCGGAATGGATCCGCCGGATACGCCCTAACCTGGCGTGATGACCACAACTGACGACTACGCCACGTACATCGCCGGCCTCCCCCGGATCCTGGCGGGCGCCGCCTGCCTCTTCCGCGACGCGGCGGACCGGGTCCTGCTGGTCGAGCCGAACTACCGGGACGGCTGGGCGCTGCCCGGTGGGACGATCGAGTCGGACACCGGCGAGAGCCCCCGGGCGGGGGCGCGGCGCGAAACCGCCGAGGAGATCGGCCTCGATCTGGAGCCCGGCAGGCTCCTGGTGGTGGACTGGGCACGCGGCCCGAACCGCCCGCCCATCGCGGCGTACCTGTTCGACGGTGGGGTGCTCGGCGAGGCGCAGCTGGCGGCGATCGTCCTCCAGGAGGAGGAGTTGCTGTCCTGGAAGCTCGTGGAGCGTTCGGCCCTCCCGGACCACCTGCTCGGTTCGCTCCTGCCGCGGGTGCAGGCCGCGTTGGAGGCGATCGATTCGGGTGCCGGAGCGGTGGAGCTGGAGGACGGCCGGCCGCCGGCCCTCTGACGGGCCGCCAGGAGCGGAATAAAACGATCGTCGGGCGCGCCTCCCCTCCGTAGGCTCGCCGCATGACTCTCGTCGCGATCCTCAGCGGTGCCGGTGTCTCCACGGACTCCGGCATTCCCGACTACCGCGGCCCGAACGGGCTGTGGACGCGGGATCCGGAGGCCGAGAAGCTCGTCCGTTACGACTCCTACATGGCCGATCCGGATGTCCGTCGCCGGTCCTGGCAGATGCGCCGCGCCGGCGCGGCGTTGAACGCCCGTCCGAACGCGGCGCACCGCGCGGTGGCGGACCTGGAGCGGTCCGGCACGGCGGTACGGGTCCTCACGCAGAACATCGACGGTCTGCACCAGGAGGCCGGGCTCACGGCCCGCAAGGTGGTCGAGCTCCACGGCAGCGCCCGCGAGGTGGTCTGCGTCCGGTGCCACGCCCGCTCCCCCATGGCCGACGCGTTGGCCCGGGTGGACGCGGGCGAGGCCGACCCGGGGTGCACGGTCTGCGGGGGCGTCCTCAAGCCGGCGACGGTCATGTTCGGCGAGCGGCTGGACCCGGAGGTACTCGCCCAGGCGGTGGCGATCGCCAAGGGGTGCGAGGTGTTCGTCGCGGTGGGTACGACGCTCCAGGTGCATCCGGCTGCGGCGCTCGCCGGTCTGGCCGCCGACCACGGAGCCCGGCTGATCATCGTGAACGCCGAGCCGACCCCGTACGACGACCGGGCCGACGAGGTGGTGCGCGAGCCGATCGGTACGGCGCTCCCGGCGCTGCTCCAACGGCTGGCGGCGGGCGGGGCGGGCTGAGACCCGCCGGGAGCGAGTGGGGTAGTGTGGATGGCTGCGAAGGGGAGTAGCCCCGAAAACCGGTCGTCGACACACTGGAATCCCCGGATTCCCGGTGGCCGGGCCCGTCAGACCTGGCGGGTGGGCGAGACCTTCGGTCAGGTATGACACACCCGCTCCCCGCGGGTGCTGCGTCGTGCCGGGCCGAGTGGTCCTCCGAGAGCCCGTGCGGCGCTTCGCGAAGGCCCGGGGCCCGGCTCTCACAGAAAGCCACCCGGAATGCACCTCGACCCCCTGGCGATCATCACCGCCTTCGGGCTCATCTTCCTCGCGGAACTGCCGGACAAGACGATGTTCGCCTCGCTGGCGATGGGCACGCGCATGAAGCCCCTGTACGTCTGGTTCGGCACGTCGTCCGCGTTCATCGTCCACGTGGCCATCGCGGTCGGCGCGGGTGGCCTCCTCGGTCTGCTGCCCGACTGGATCGTCAAGCTCGTCTCGGCGCTGCTGTTCGCCTTCGGCGCCTTCATGCTGCTGCGCGGCGGGGGCGACGACGGGGACGAGGACGACGAGGTCAAGACCGTCACCGGTTTCTGGCCCGTCTACGGCACGGCGTTCATGGCCGTTTTCATCAGCGAGTGGGGTGACCTCACCCAGATCACCACGGCCAACCTGGCGGCGAGCAATGGCGCCTGGTCGGTGGCGATCGGTTCCGCCGCCGCTCTGATGTCCGTCTCCGCGCTGGCGCTGCTGGCCGGGCGGTTCATCGCCAAGCGGGTGCCGCTCAAGACCGTCCAGCGGGTCGGCGGGGTGTGCATGCTCGGGCTGGCGATCTGGACGGCGATCGAGATCTTCACCGGCTGACGGTCCCGCCCACGAGCGCGGGTGTGGAGGAGCCCGGTGACCGTCGAGTCGGTCACCGGGCTCCTTCATGCCCCGGCGGCTCTCGGAGGCGGAACGGAGTGCCGTTCTCTCAGAAAAGGGCCGGGGTGTCGTTCTCCGTGCCGCGTTCGAAGGCCAGCAGGCGCTGCTTGCGGTCGAGCCCGCCGCCGTATCCGGTGAGGCTGCCCGAGGCGCCGATGACCCGGTGGCACGGGACGATGATCGAGACCGGGTTGCGGCCGTTGGCCAGGCCGACCGCGCGGGAGGCACCGGGTTTGCCGAGTCGGCCGGCCAGCTCGCCGTAGGAGAGCGTCTCGCCGTAGGGAATCCGCTGGAGCTCCGACCAGACGGTCCGCTGGAACGGAGTGCCCTCCAGGTGCAGGGGGAGGTCGAACTCCGTACGCGTTCCGTCGAAGTACTCCCCCAGCTGGCGCACCGTCTCTCCGAAGGCACCGGCGTCCACCTCCTCACCGAACGTCTCGCGCGGTGGCTGGTGACGGTGCTCGGTCATGTACAGGGCGCTGAGGACTCCGTCGGTGGCGACGAGGGTGAGCTCGCCGTAGGGGCTGTCGAGCAGGGTGTGCGTCCTTGTGGGCGGGAGAACCTGCGGGAGAACAGGGGTGCTCATGGGGTGCTTCTTTCGCGGGTCGGGGGTGACGGCACTCTTTCGGGCCGGGGTCACTCGGGCAGCCGGTTGATGGGGTGCCCGTCGACGGTCCACAGGTACTGCACGGCGTACGCACGCCAGGGCCGCCAGCCGGCCGCCCGCGAGGTGAGCGCCGCCGGGGTCGACGGCAGCCCCAGGTGCTCGGCCGCGCGCCGGATGCCCAGGTCGGTCGGGCAGAAGGCGTCCGGGTCGCCCAGCGCCCGCATGGCGATCACCTCCACGGTCCACGGACCGAAGCCGGGCAGCGCGGTCAGCGCGGCGCGGGCCTCGTCCCAGTCCGTGTCGGCGGCGTCCAGCCGCAGCGAGCCGTCCGCCAGTGCGCCCACGAGGGTGGTCAGCGTGGTGCGCCGGCTGCGGGGCAGGGCGAGCGTCTCGGGGTCCAGCCCGGCCAGCGCCTCCGGAGTGGGGAAGAGGTGGGTGAGCCCTCCCTCGGAATCCTCCACGGGCTTTCCGTACGCCCTGACCAGCCGGGCCGCGTGGGTGCGGGCGGCGGCGGTGGAGACCTGTTGGCCGAGTACCGCGCGTACGGCGAACTCCGCGCCGTCCACCGTCCGCGGCACCCGTCGCCCCGGAGCGGCGTCCACCAGGGGGGCGAGCAGCGGGTCGGCGCGCAGCTGGCCGTCCACGGCCACCGGGTCGGCGTCCAGGTCGAGCAGGCGGCGGCAACGGCTGATGGCGAGGGTGAGGTCGCGTGGATCGGTGAGCTGGAGGCGGCAGGCGATGTGGTCGGGGCGCGGGGAGAGCGCCACGATGCCGTGGCCGTGCGGGAGGGCGAGGGTGCGCCGGTACGCGCCGTCGCGCCACTCCTCCACGCCGGGGACGGCGGTCGCGGCGAGGTGGCCGAAGAGGTTGCTCGGGTTGAGCGGGGCGCGGTACGGCAGCCGCAGAGCTATCACGCCGGGTGTCGAGGCGGGCTTGGCCCCGCGTTCGGCGCGGGTGCGCAGTTCGCCGGGGGCGAGGGCGAAAACCTCGCGGACCGTCTCGTTGAAGGTGCGGATGGACGAGAAGCCGGCGGCGAAGGCCACTTCGGCCATCGGCAACGCGGTCGTCTCGATGAGGACCCGCGCGGTCTGGGCCCGCTGGGCGCGGGCCAGGGCGAGCGGGCCTGCTCCGAGTTCGGCCAGCAGCTGGCGCTCGATCTGGCGGGCGGAGTAGCCGAGGCGGGCGGCGAGACCGGGGACGCCCTCGCGGTCGACCACCCCGTCCTGGATGAGGCGCATGGCGCGGGCGACGGAGTCGGCGCGGGCGTTCCACTCCGGGGAGCCGGGGCTGGTGTCGGGCCGGCAGCGCTTGCAGGCCCGGAACCCGGCCTGCTGGCAGGCCGCCGCACTGGGGTAGAAGGTCATGTTCTCGACCTTGGGCGGCACGACGGGGCAGCTGGGACGGCAGTAGATCCGGGTGGTCAGGACTGCCGTGAAGAACCATCCGTCGAAACGGGCGTCCTTGGACCGGACGGCCCGCACGCAGCGCTCGGTGTCGGTGTGCATGGTTCAAGCATCGGTCACTCGGGGAGCCGGGGCTGGCGGAAATCCGACATGAAGGTGGGACGGGCTCCCGGCCCCCGGAGGCGCGGGTACTGCCTGACCTCGCGCCTCCTCCTGCCGCCCCGGGCGCTTGCGCGCCTTGCGCCACCGCTACCGTTCGTCCCGCAGCCACTGACGATCGGATGGGATCGACACATGTCCGATCTGGACTTCTACGCGCACGTCGCCACCCGCGGCGACGTCCTCGGAACCGGCATCGGATCCGGTCCTGACGCCTGGGACGCCGCCTTGGGGCGGGACCGCATCGACGACTGGGGCCGTGGTCGGCTGAGACTGGACTACGGGCTGGTGGAGCTCTCCTTCTCGCGCGTCGAGGGTTCCGTGACGTGCTTCGGGATCGGGGTGCAGGTCCACCGGCTGACGCACGGCCTCGCCGTGCCGGACTCCCTGACGTCCGTGTACGGGGAGTTCGCACCCCGCGTCCCGTTCGAGGAGCTGCGGACCGCGATCTCGTCGCTGGGGTTCGCCGTGGAACCGGAAGATCTCTCGGGGGACGTCCACCGCCACCGCGTGGCCGGGTCCAGGGTCCGCATCGACGTCGTCGCCGACCCTTGCGCGTACCAGCGCGCCGGGGACGTCTGGTCTCTGCACGTGTCGGCGGCCGGGTAGGTGCCCGCCCGCCCCGGTCACCGGGCGGCGCGCAGACTCCGCCAGACCGCTCGGGCGGCGTGGTGGCCGGACATCCCGTGGACGCCCGGGCCGGGCGGGGTCGCCGAGGAGCAGAGGAAGACCGCCGGTCGGGCGGTGGCGTACGGGACGCGGGCGAGCTTCGGGCGGATGACGGTCTGGAGCCCGGCGAAGGCACCGCAGGCGATGTCGCCCCCGACGTAGTTGGCGTTGTGTGCGGCGAGCTCACGCGGGCCGGCGACCGCCCGGGCCAGCACCAGGTCGCGGAAGCCGGGCGCGAAGCGGTCCAGCTGGCGCTCGATGACCTCGGTGGCGTCGCCCTCCCAGCGCGCCGGGACGTGACCGTACACCCAGAAGACATGGCGTCCCTCGGGGGCGCGGCTGGGGTCGACCAGGCTCGGCTGGGCGGTGATCAGGAACGGGACGCTCGGGTCGCGGCCGTCGACGGCCGCCCGGAGGGCAGCGTCGATCTCGGGTGCGGTGGGACCGACGTGAACGGTCCCGGCGCGCCGGGCTTCCTCGGCCGTCCAGGGGACCGGGCCGGAGAGCGCGTAGTCGATCTTGAAGGTGGCGGCGCCGTAGCGGTAGTGGCGGTAGGCGTTGCCGAGTCCGGCGATCCGGGCGAGAGCGGTCGGCGAGGTGTCGAAGACGTAGGCGCGGGCGGGCGGGAGCTCGTCCAGGCGCTTGACCTCGATGCCGGTGCGGATGGTGCCGCCCTGGTCGCGCAGGTACGAGGCGAGGGCGTCGGAGATCGACTGGGAGCCGCCCCGGGGCACCGGCCAGCCGTTGGCGTGTGCGGCCAGCGCGAAGAGCAGGGCGATCCCGCCGGTGGCGACCCCGGAGGTGGGGGCGATGGCGTGCGCCGCGAGACCGGCGACGAGCGCGCGGGCCTTCTCGTCACAAAAACGCCGGGAGAGCAGCGTGGCGGGCTGGAGGGCGTCGAGTCCGAAGCGCACCCAGCGGTACGGGTCGCGGGGCAGGCCGAGCCACGGGGTACGCAGGAAGTCCTGGGCGAGGGTCTCCCAGTGGCCGAGGTACGGGGCGACGAGCCGGCGGTAGGCACCCGCGTCCCGGGCACCGAGGGAGGCGGCCGTCTCCCCCACGGACCGGTTGAGCACGGCGGCCGTGCCGTCCGGAAACGGGTGGGCGAGGGCCAGTTCCGGCTGGATCCACTCCAGTCCGTGGTCGGCGAGCGGCATCCCGGCGAACGCCGGGGAGCCGATGCCGAGCGGGTGGACGGCGGAACACGGGTCGTGGCGGTAGCCGGGGAGGGTCAGCTCACGGGTGCGGGCTCCGCCGCCGACGGTGTCGGCCGCCTCGAAGACCTCCACCGCGAGGCCCCGGCGGGCCAGTTCGGCGGCGGCGGTCAGTCCGTTGGGCCCGGCCCCCACGACGACTGCGTCAAGCAACGGCGACACCTTGGGGCTCCTTCGCGGGACGGCGGGCAGGGGAACCAGGATATTCCCGCGCGCGGGCGGCATACGCGTGGGTACCCTCCGCTCCGATGACCGATTCCGTGGAAAAGACCGCGTCCACCGTCGCCGCCGTGGCCGACCGGCTCGTCCGCGTGCCCGGTGTCCGTGCGGTGGCCCTCGGCGGCAGCCGGGCCCGTGGCACCCACCGCCCCGACTCGGACTGGGATCTGGGCCTCTACTACCGGGGTTCACCCGATCTCGGCGCGCTGGTCGCGCTCGCCTCCGAGGTTCAGGGGACGCCTGCGTCGGTGGAGGGGCCCGGCAGTTGGGGCCCCTGGGCGAACGGGGGTGGCTGGCTGCGTGTCGACGGGGTCCCGGTCGACTGGATCCTGCGGGATCTGGACCGGGTGGAAGCGGTGTGGGCCGACTGCCGTGAGGGACGCTACGAGGTGGGCGTGCAGCCAGGACACTCTCTGGGATTCTGGTCGCCCTGTTATCCGGGTGAGGTCGCGCTCGGACGCGTACTCGCCGATCCGCAAGGCGAACTGACGAGGCTTCAGAAGCAAGTGCGGGTGTATCCGGAGCCCTTACGGCGAGCCCTGGCGGACGGGGCGTGGGAGGCGGAGTTCCTGGTGGACTCGGCTGCGAAGTCCGCCCCGGCGGGCGACACGCTCCACGCCTCCCTCTGCCTGTCCCGGGCGTTCGGCATCCTCGCCCAGGCACTGCACGCGCACCATCGCACCTGGTGCCTCAACGAGAAGGGCGCGCTGGCAGCGGCGGCGCTGCTCCCGGACACCCCGCCCGGCTTCGCGGACCGGGTGGCCGCCGCGTTGCGCGGCCTCGACCCGGTCGCGGTGGACACGGCCCGGGAACTGGTGCGGGAGGTACGGGCGGTACTGGCGCGCGGACGGGCGTGAGGGCCCGGCGGGAGTGAGGTACGGGCGGCCCGACGGCATCGAGTGGGCGAGGGCGCGCGGAATCCCCCGCGGCGCACAGCCGGGCGCTCATCGGCCGGGCGCTCTCCGTCAGGAGGCGTCGCCGAGCAGCGCCTCGCGGATGCGGGCCACGGTCGCCTCGTCCCGGCCGACCGCGAACGGCAGGTCGTTGTCGCCGGCCAGCCTGAACTTCGTGCCGGACAGGGTGGCGTGGGAGCCGCCGGCCTCGGCGACCAGCAGCAGCCCCGCGGCGTGGTCCCAGGCGAACTCCCAGTTGAAGGCGAGCGCGTCGAGGTCACCACGGGCGACGGCCAGGTATTCGAGCCCGGCCGAACCGCAGGCACGCGCGTCGATGCCCTCGGTCCGCAGACCGAGCAGGGCGCGCTTCTGCTCCTCGGTGGTGAAGTCGGGGTGGGACATCGCGACCCTCAGTACGGCACCGGGCTCGGGCGAGCCGGACCTGAGCGGCTTCCCGTTGAGCGTGGCGCCCCTGCCGCGTACGGCGACGGCCATCTGCTGGAGCACGGGGGCGTACGTCCACGAGGCGACGAGTTCACCGTGGTGGGCGAGTGCGACGAGGGTGCAGAATCCGGCCTCTCCGCGGACGAACTGGCGGGTGCCGTCCACGGGGTCCACGATCCACACCGGCGCGTCCCCGGACAGCGCGCCGTACACGGTCGGATCGGCGTGCACGGCCTCCTCGCCGACCACCACCGATCCCGGCAGGATGCGGGTCAGAGCGGCGGTGAGGTACTTCTCCGCCTCCCGGTCCGCGCTGGTGACGAGGTCGTGCGGCCCGCTCTTCTCGATGATGTCGTCGGCGGCCAGCTTGCGGTGGCGGGGCATGATCTCGGCGGCCACCGCCGCGCGTACCGCCTCCTCGACCACCGCCACCTGTCCGATGCTCCCGGCGCCCGCGGCGTTCTCGGTGTTCGTTGCGTTTTCGGCGAGAAAGTCATCGATCATGTCTCCAGCTAAGCACGGTCCGGCCGAACCCCCGAGGGCGGACAGGTTTCCGGGCCGTGAAACCACCGGTTCCGGGCGGGGCGACCGCTGCGGGGGGAGGCCGCCCCGCCCGGGACGGGTCAGGCGTCCAGCCTCATGTAGAGCCGAGTGCCCTGCGGCCGGTAGCCGATCCGCTCGTACACGCGGCGTGAGCCCTCGCCGGAGAACTCCAGCCAGACCGATTCGGCACCCCGGTCGAACATGGCCCCGGTCAGCGCGGCCGTGACCGCGCCGGCGATGCCCCGGCCCCGGAAGGCGGGGCGGGTACCGACGCCGGCGAGTTCCGCCGTACCCACGGCGGGCGCGGAGCAGGAGGCGGCGCCCGCGCAGGTCCCGTCGGGCGCCCGGACGAAGCGGACGCCGCCGCCACCGTCCTCCAGCTTCCGCAGGCGGGCCACGCCGTGCGCGGAGGAGGCGTGGACCCCTTCGAAGGATTCACAGAGGGCGGCGTCCACCGCCGCGTACTCCTCGTCGGAGGCCGGGGTCTCCACGAGGAGGACCGGGTCCACGCCGCCCTTGCCGTCGGACGGCGGCAGGACCAGGGTGGCGGGGGTACAGACCAGGTAGGAATGCGCTTCCTCGACGGTGAAGCCGGCGTCCCGCAGCGCCGCCTCCACGGCGGGGGCTGCGTCCGGCGCGAACTCCAGGCGCGGCAGCAACCCGCGCGTGCGGAAGGAGTCGATCAGGGAGCTCACATCGGCGCTCGTCGGCCGCGCGCCGGGGAGCGGGGTGGCGTAGTTGATGAAGGGACTGGCCGTGGCGGGATCGAATCCCGCCACGAATCCGCCGGTCTCCACGACGTCGGGACGGCGCTGGAGATGGGCGACGGCAAAGCTCTGGACGTTGGTGTCCACGATGATGTCGACCTCACGAAGTGACAGGAGGAAGCGTGGCTCCCACGGACCGTGACAGGTCCGCGGAGACGCACGCACGCTGAAGGCTCTCCGGGCAGGGAGGAGCCGACGGTGCCTGGGCACCGCCTCGTGGGGCCGCCGTCGGATACGGGCGTGGTACCGCCGGTGCCGCTGGGGCTACCGGTGGAGACCGACGACGGCCACTGTGGACGTCGCGGGCACAGGCTCACTCCTTCATGATCCGTTCGTGCGCTTCCGGAAGACCCGGAAGTCACGCCCTCCGTGGAGAGGTCCGGATCAGCCTGACACCGCCCCCGCCGGCGGGCAAGAGGATTTCCGGCACGCGCGGACCCGGCAGCCGGTGCGCGGCCCGGGTACCGGGAGTCCTCGACAGGGGAAGGGGCACGCCTTCCGGCCGCGGCCGGTTGGCATCAACGGGGAGGTCCGTCCTACGGTCGACAGGTCGGCAGACCGACGACACACCCCCACGACCCGGAGATGTGCGACATGGCGAAGATCCTTTTTGTGATGACCGGCGCGGACCACTGGACCCTGGCGGACGGCAGCAAGCACCCCACCGGCTTCTGGGCCGAGGAGGCCGTCGCCCCGTACGAGGCGCTCAAGGCGGCGGGCCATGAGGTCGTCGTCGCCACCCCGGGCGGGGTCGAGCCCACGGTGGACCGGGGAAGCCTGGCCCCCGACGTCAACGGCGGCAAGGAGAACGCCGACCGGATCGCCGCGACGCTGGACGGCATGGACGAGCTGCGTACGCCGCTGGCCCTGGACGACGTCCGGCTGGACGAGTACGACGCGGTGTTCTACCCCGGCGGCCACGGGCCCATGGAGGACCTCGCCGTCGACCCGGTGTCCGGAGATCTGCTGACCCGCGCCCTGGATTCGGGCAAGCCGCTGGGAGTGGTGTGCCACGCCCCTGCCGCCCTGCTCGCCGCGAAGCGCCCGGACGGCTCCCCCACCTTCGCCGGGTACCGGCTGACCGGGTTCACCAACGCGGAGGAGACCCAGGCGGGCTTCGCGGACAAGGCGCGCTGGCTGCTCCAGGACAGGCTGGTGGAGCTGGGTGCGGACTTCCGGGAGAGCGACCCGTGGGCGCCGTACGTGGTCACCGACCGCAATCTGATCACCGGTCAGAATCCGGCGTCTTCGGCGCCGTTGGCCGCAGAGTTGGTCAAGCGGCTCGGCTGAAACTCCCGTTCGCCCCGAAACCGCCCCCGCACCGCCCTTCGGGTCCGGCCGCGATCGGTACCGGTGGCGATCAGTACCAGTCGCGATGGGCGGGCGGCTGGCAGAGTTCGAGGATCACGTCGCCCGCCTCCGGCTCCTCGGCCGGGAGCGGGCGCACCCGGGCTCCCACCTCCACCAGGTGCGGGGCGGCACCCACGACCTGGCAGCGGAAGACGAATCCTTCCGGGAATCGGACCAGGGACTCGTTGCGCGCGTCTTCGGTGTAGCGGTGGACGACTGCGGTCCGCACGACGACTCCGTCCCCGGAGCTTCGCTCCGGGGCGAAGTCGCTCGACGCGCAGATCGGGCAGAGCAGCCTCCGGAACGAGGCCGTACCGCACCAGCGGCAGCGCTGGTAGGGCAGCCCCGTTTCTTCGGCCACCTTGTGCGCGGTGCCACTTGCTGACGGGAACATGTCGGGACCCCCTGCGCTCGGCTGGACGCGCCACCCCTCGGCAGCGGTGGCGCGTCCGCACCATATGGCACTCAGTGCCTAGCCGTAAAGACACTGAGTGCCGATTGTTGCGCTCAGTCCTGCCCTACGGCCGCTTCGATCTGCTGGACGACCTTCCACATCGGGGTTCCACGCTGCGCGACCATGACGATCACATCCCGCGCGGACCCCTCCGCCGCGACCTCCGGGCCGTCCGCACCACGTAGGTCCGGCATGGCGTTTCTCACGGAACCGGCCCGGGTGGACCACAACTCGCGCACCACGTCGAGGGCGTTGTCGACGGCCGCCCAGGCGTCCCCCTCGCCGCCCGACCGCAGCCAGAGGCGGAGGCCGTTGTTGTGCGCCGCCGCGACCGAGGCGGCGGCCACCTCCGCCCGCAGCACACCGTCCGCCAAGTCTCGGTAGGCATGCCGGAGATAGCCCGCGAAGGTCTGCTCGTAGCGCCGCACGACGGAGAGTTCATAGCTCCGAAGCCCCGGCACCTCGCGCGTCAACCGATAGCGCTGGACCGAGAATTCGGGCTTCGCCGCGTACATGCTCAGCACGATCCGTGCCGCGTCGCAGACCGTGCCGATGGGGTCGGCGGCGTCCCTGCCGTCCGCGATCTCCGAGGCTTCGGCGGCGGCGAGGAAGGCCGTCGTTTCCGCGAGGCAGCTCTCGTGGTCCGGGAAGACCACGTCCTCCTTCGACGGGAAGTAGCGGAAGAACGAGCGTCGCCCGACCCCGGCGCGCGCCACGATGTCGTCCACCGTGGTCCGTTCGAAGCCCTTCTCCACGAAGAGCTCGAACGCCGCCTCGGCGAGCCCCTCCCGCATGGGAGCCTTCTTCGCTGGTCTGCGCGCATCGGTCATGCCGCGCAACGTAGCACCGGACACCTCGATCTGGCACTGCGTACCTTTACAGAGGGTACTGAGTGCCATAATCTCGGCACTACGAACCACCACCAGGTAGGAGAGCCGGCGTGAGCTTGAGGATCGTTGTCTGTGTGAAGTACGTGCCCGACGCGACCGGTGACCGGGGGTTCGCCGATGACCTGACGGTGGACCGTGAGGACGTGGACGGTCTGTTGTCGGAGCTGGACGAGTACGCGGTCGAGCAGGCGTTGCAGATCGCGGATGCGGCGGACGAGGCGGAGGTCACCGTGGTGACGGTGGGTCCGGAGGACGCGAAGGACGCGTTGCGCAAGGCGTTGTCGATGGGTGCGGACAAGGCGGTGCACGTCGAGGACGATTCTCTGCACGGCAGTGACGTGATGGGTACGTCGTTGGTGCTGGCGAAGGCGATCGAGAAGACGGGTTACGACCTGGTGGTCTGCGGGATGGCGTCGACGGACGGGACGATGGGGGTGCTGCCGGCGGTGCTGGCGGAGCGTCTGGGTGTGCCGCAGGTGACGTTGCTGTCGGAGGTTTCGGTGTCGGGCGGGACGGTGACCGGGCGGCGTGACGGTGACACGGCGTCGGAGGAGCTGGAGGCGTCGTTGCCGGCGGTGGTGTCGGTGACGGACCAGTCGGGTGAGGCGCGTTACCCGTCGTTCAAGGGGATCATGGCGGCGAAGAAGAAGCCGGTCGAGGCGTTGGACCTGGACGATCTGGAGATCGACGCGGACGAGGTCGGTCTGGCGGGTGCGTGGACGGTCGTGGACGCGGCGGTGGAGCGTCCGGCGCGCACGGCGGGCACGATCGTGAAGGACGAGGGCGAGGGCGGGCGGAAGCTCGCCGAGTTCCTCGTGGGCCAGAAGTTCATCTGACCCCCTTGCGGCGTCGCGTCGCGGCGTTGTCCCGGGCAGGGGCCTGCCGGTCCGCTGTCCGTCTCCCTCTTTGATCTCTGGTTTCGCAGGAAGTGGATGTTCCATGGCTGAGGTTCTGGTTGTTGTCGATCACGTGGACGGTGCGGTCCGCAAGCCCACGCTGGAGCTGTTGACGCTGGCGCGGCGGCTGGGTGAGCCGGTGGCGGTGGCGCTGGGTGCGGGTGCGGCGCGCACGGCGGGTGTGCTGGGTGAGCACGGTGCGGTGCGGGTGCTGACGTCCGAGGCGCCGGAGTTCGCGCAGTATCTGGTGGTGCCGAAGGTCGACGCGTTGCAGGCGGCGGTCGCTGCGGTGTCGCCGGTGGCGGTTTTGGTGCCGTCGTCGGCGGAGGGCAAGGAGGTCGCGGCGCGTCTGGCGGTGCGGATCGGTTCGGGGATCATCACGGACGCGGTGGATCTGGAGGCGGGTGAGTCGGGTCCGGTGGCGACGCAGTCGGCGTTCGCGGCGTCGTTCTCGGTGAAGTCGCGGGTCTCGCGGGGTGTGCCGGTGATCACGGTGAAGCCGAACTCGGCGCCGGTGGAGCCGGTCGCGGGTGCGGGTGTGGTGGAGGAGCTGGCGGTGGAGTTCTCGGCGGCCGCGTCGGGGACGAAGGTGCTGTCGCGGACGCCGCGTGCGTCGACGGGGCGTCCGGAGCTGACCGAGGCCGCGATCGTGGTGTCGGGCGGGCGGGGTGTCAACGGTGCGGAGAACTTCGCGGTGATCGAGGCGCTCGCGGACTCGCTGGGTGCGGCGGTCGGCGCGTCGCGGGCGGCGGTGGACGCGGGCTGGTACCCGCACACCAACCAGGTCGGCCAGACGGGGAAGTCGGTGTCCCCGCAGCTGTACATCGCGTCGGGCATCTCGGGTGCGATCCAGCACCGGGCCGGTATGCAGACCTCGAAGACGATCGTCGCGGTCAACAAGGACGCCGAGGCCCCGATCTTCGAGCTCGTCGACTACGGCGTCGTCGGTGACCTCTTCGACGTGGTGCCCCAGCTCACCGAGGAGATCAACGCCCGCAAGGGCTGAACACCCCACCACCCGCGACGGGTTCGCGGGCAGGCGCACGGCCGTGGGC
>NZ_JBHWZJ010000173.1:0-14930 GCF_042728415.1 Streptomyces sp. NPDC060198
GGACACGGGCAGCCCGCGATCGGAACGGACCGGCTGCCTCAGACCCCGACGGGCTCCCGCTCCGAGGACTCCGCGGAGTCGGTCTCCGCGGCTCGGGCCCCGCCGGTGAGCTTCTCGCCTTCCACGTCGACCTTCGGCAGAATCCGCGCCAGCGGCTTCGGCAGCCACCAGGCCCACCGTCCGAGCAGCGCGAGCACCGCCGGTACGAAGGCCATCCGGACGACGAGTGCGTCGAAGAGCACGGCGATCGCCAGACCGAAACCGATCGTCTTGATCATCGACTCGTCCGCGGTCACGAAGCCCGCGAAGACCGACATCATGATCAGCGCGGCAGCGACGACCACCCTTCCGCTGGCGCGGAACCCGCTGACAACCGCCTGCTTCGGGCTCTCTCCGTGCACGTACGACTCGCGGATGCGGGAGACGAGGAAGACCTCGTAGTCCATCGCCAGGCCGAAGACGATGCCCACCAGGAAGATCGGCATCATGCTCATGATCGGTCCGGCCTGTTCCACACCCAGCAGCTCCGCGCCCCAGCCCCACTGGAAGACGGCGACCACGGCACCCAGCGCGGCCAGCACCGACAGCAGGAAGCCGAGCGTGGCCTTGAGAGGTACGAGCACCGAGCGGAAGACCACCATCAGCAACAGCAGGGCGAGGCCGACGATCAGGATCAGATAGGGAACGAGGGCGTCCTGGATCTTCTGCGCGACGTCGATGTTCAGCGCTGTCGTCCCGGTCACCTCGAAGGTGGCTCCGGTACCTGCCTCGATCGGAGCCCGGTCGCCGCGGATGGTGTCGACGAGCTCGACGGTGGCCGTGTCGGTCGGGCTGGTGGACGGCACCGCCGAAAGGACCGCGGTGTCACCGGCCTCGTTGAAGCGGGGTGCGGACACCGACTCCACACCGTTCGTCCCGGCCAGTCGGTCGTGGATGTCCGTCACCGCGCTCCGGGGATCGGCCGAGCCCTGGGCGTCCACGACGATGGTGAGCGGCCCGTTGAAGCCGGGGCCGAAGCCCTCGGCGAGTGCGTCGTAGGCCCGGCGTTCCGTGGAGGAGACGGACTTCGACTCGGCGCCCGGCATGCCCAGTTGCAGATCCAGCACGGGGAGGGCGATCACCCCGAGGCCGATCACCGACGCGATCAGGACCGGAATCGGCCGGCGGGTGACGAAGCGGGCCCAGCGGCTGCCACCGTTGTTCCTGGGCTCCGTGTGGACGTCCTCGGCGCACGCGGAGGCGACGGCGGCATCCGCGGCCCGCACGGCGGCACGCCGACGGGCACGACGCCCCGCACCGGAAGCGGCGCTGCGCGATGCCGCCTTCCTGGCGCCCTTCGCCACCTTGCGCAGACGACGGGGCAGAACGGCGTTCGGCCAGAAACCGAGCAGGGCGGGGACCAGGGTGAGCGCGACCAGGATGCCGACGGCGACCGCTCCGGCCGCGGCGAAGCCCATGGTGGTCAGGGTGGGAATACCGACGACGAACAGACCTGCCAGGGCGATGATCACGGTGAGTCCGGCGAAGACGACCGCGGAGCCGGCCGTCCCGACCGCCATCCCGGTGGCTTCACGTGCCGTGCGGCCCTTACCGCGCTCCTCGCGGTAGCGGGAGACGACGAACAGGGCGTAGTCGATGCCGACCGCGAGGCCGAGCATGGACGCCAGCGAGCTGGTCGACGAAGAGAGGCCGAAAGTACTGGCCAGCGCCCCGATCGCCAGGACGGACACGCCGACACCGACGACGGCGGTCAGCAGCGGCAACCCGGCCGCGACCAGTGAACCGAACGTGATCACCAGCACCAGGGCGGCCACGAGCACACCGATCCCCTCGGCGGGCCCACCCGCCTCCACCTGGTCCGCGAGGGCGTCGCCGCCCACCTCGACGGTCATCCCGCTCGCACGGGCCTCGTCGATCGCGTCCTGGACAGGCGCCCTCTCCGCGTCGGTGAGATCGTTCGCGGTCTCCTTGAACGTCACCGTGGCGTACGCGGTTCCGCCGTCGTCGCTGACGGCCCCAACCGCGAACGGATCCACCGCCGACGCGACCGCGTCGGCGCCGGCGGCCTCGGACACCACGTCCTCGACGACAGCCCGGTTCTCGCTACCGGTGACGAGCTCTCCGTCCGGCGCGACGAACACGACACGGGCGGTGGCCCCGTCCGAGGCGGCGCCGGGGAAGCGCTCCGCCATCAGGTCGTAGGCCTGCTGGGACTCGATTCCCGGCATGGTGGTGGGGGAGTCCTCGGCCTGCGGAGCGACGGCCGAACCGACCGCGGCGCCGACCAGGACCAACCCCCACAGGGCGATCACGAGCAGGCGCCGGTGAAAGGCCCCTAGGCCAAGGCGGTACAGAAAACTGGCCACGGTGAGAGGCCTTCCGGTGGGAGTCGTGCGGACTCCTCCACTCTCTCCGGGCACGCGTCGGCGGGCGTCGTGCGTCTGCCGTCATCCGCCCTACTGCGCTGGTGGTACATCCCGGCCGGGCGACGTCCGGACGCACGGCCCCAGCGCGTGACCCCGGGGCCTGGGCGGTCCTGGTTCAGCCGAGATCCTCCCGCCCGAGCCACGAGGGGACCTCGGGTACGTCCGCGTCCCAGGGCCCGGACGGTGCGGACCCGACGGGCTCGGAGCGGACCGCAGGAGCCCGCGGCCCGTACGGGCGAGCGGGCTCCGGCGGCGGCTCCGGAGCGGCGGCCACAGGTCCGGACGCGCCGTCGGGCACGTACTCCGTCCCGCTGTCGGAGAGCAGCTCCGCCACCGAGAACCGGCAGTGGAAGTCCTGCCACACACCGGTCAGCACCAGCAGGAACCCGTCACCGTGCCGGTAGAGCACCCGCCTCCTCGGGCTCCCCGGATGCATCGGCCGGAAAACCTCGGCCCGGGCCCGCAGCACCGCCAGCGCCTCGTCCCGGGTGCCCTCCATCTGCCCCAGAACCTCCGGCGACCACACCCGGTGCTTACCTCCGAGCCCGTGGTTCTGTTCGACGATCAGTCCCCACACGGTCATCCGCCGCCCCCTCTCCCCGTCGTCGGCGCGAACGCGCCCACCGCCCGCGCGACCCGGTGCACCCGGACCCGCCCGGCGTACCATGGTGCACGATCTTCCAGTCGTCCGGTATCCGCCCGAGCCACGAGCCGGAGGCCCACGCGATGAACGACGCCGACCCCGGGATCTTCGGCACCCGTACGGTCACCTGGCAGATGCACGCCGACCCGATGATGTGGGTCGCCGGAGTGCGGGCCCTCTACCTCCAGGCGCTGCACCCGCGCGCCGTGCGGGGCGTCACCCAGAACAGCGACTTCCGCAGGGACGCCTGGGGCCGGCTGCTGCGCACCGCCGACTTCGTGGGCGTCCTCACCTACGGCACCACCGACGAGGCGGAGGAGGCCGGAGCACGGGTCCGCCGGATCCACAGCCGCATCACGGCCACCGACCCGGCGACCGGCGAAACCTACGGCGTCGGCGAACCCGGACTGCTCCTGTGGGTGCACTGTGCGGAGATCGCCTCCTACCTCGAAGTCCAGCGCCGCTCCGGCTACCCGCTGAGCGACGAGCAGGCCGACCGCTACGTCGACGAACAGCGCCGCAGCGCACGGCTCGTCGGGCTCGACCCGGCCACGGTCCCGGACACCACCGGCCGGCTCGACGCCTACTTCGACCGGGTCCGGCCCGCGCTCGCGGCTTCCGAGGAGGCCACGGAGGTCGACGACTTCCTGCGCCGCCCGCCCGTCCCCGCACCGCTGGTGCCCGCCCGCGCGGTGGTCTGGCGCCGGGTCGCCGCGCTCGCCTACGACTCCCTGCCGCCGTACGCCCACGAGCTCTACGGCCGCCCCGCCCCGCCCGCCGCCACCGTCGACCGGCGGCTGCGCGCCACCGGCCGGCTCCTGCGGGCCGTACCCGCGCGGCTGCGCCGGAAGCTGCCGCCCCGCAGGATCGAGACCGCGATGGCCCGACTCGGCCCCGGCAGCCGACCCGACCCGCGCCGACTGCCGGGACGGGCCGCCATACTGGATCCGCCGGGGAGGGCGCGTACGTAACGGAGCGACGGGGGCGAGGGCGGACCATGGCGGAGACCAGGCTGATCCAGGGCCGGTACCAGCTGCTCGATCTGATCGGGCGCGGCGGAATGGGCGAAGTGTGGCGTGCTCGCGACGAGTCGCTGGGCCGCCAGGTCGCCGTCAAATGCCTCAAGCCCTCCGGCCCCCCGCACGACCGCTCCTTCACCCGCGTCCTGCGCGAGCGGTTCCGCCGTGAGGCCCGGGTGGCCGCCGCCCTCCAGCACCGGGGCGTCACCGTCGTCCACGACTTCGGAGAACACGAAGGCGTCCTGTACCTGGTGATGGAACTGCTCGAAGGGCGCAACCTCGGCCAGCTCCTGGAGGACAACGACAGGCGGGCGCTGCCCGTCGACGACGTGATCGACATCGCCGAACAGATGGCCGACGCCCTGGGCTACACCCACCGGCAGGGCATCGTGCACCGCGACCTGAAGCCCGCCAACATCATGCGGCTCACCGACGGCACGGTGAAGATCTGCGACTTCGGCATCGCGCGCCTCGCCCAGGACATCGGCTTCACCTCCAAGCTGACCGGTACCGGGATCTCGATGGGCACCCCTCACTACATGTCGCCCGAGCAGATCGGCGGGGTCGGCGTCGACCAGCGCAGCGACCTCTACTCGCTGGGTTGCGTGCTCTACGAGATCGCCACCGGGGTACCGCCGTTCGACCTGGACGACGCCTGGGGCATCCTGGTCGCCCACCGGGACACACCGCCCCGTCCGCCGCGCGCCCACCGCGCCGGGCTCCCCGAGTTCTTCGAGCGGGTCGTACTCGACTTGCTGGCCAAGTCTCCCGAACAGCGTCCACCGGACGCGGCTTCCGTGCGGCGGCGGATCGTCCTCGCGCGTACCGGCGGCGAGCGGGAGACCGGCCAGGCCGGACACCCGTACCTCCTGTCGGCCTCACGCCCCGCGCTGCCCCCGACCACCGATCCGGGTGAACTGCCCCTCTGGACCCGGTCGATGACGACCGGCAGACGGGCCTTTGGCACGCGGCACGGCGACGCCGAACCGGTCGGCCACGCCGCCGCGCTGACCGGCGCGTGGACGACCGGCGTCCGCCCTCCAGCCCTCCCGGCCGCAGGCGCAGTTTTGGCCTCCGACGCGCTCCGGTCCCTGGCCGCACGCCACGAGGAGGGCCTCGCCCTCTCCCGCCTCGGGCGCTGGGCGGAGGCGGGGGAGATCCACCGCGCGGTCGTGGCGGAACGCGCCCGGCTGCTGGGTACCGCCCATCCCGATGTACTCGCCGGCCGGTACGAACGAGGTGTCTGCCTCAGCCGCACCGGGCACGACACCGAGGCGCTGGGGGAGTTCGGCCAGGTGGCCGAGGAACGGGCGAGCACGTTGGGGCCCGACCACCCCGATACCCTGGCGGCCCGTCAGGAGACGGCGTACGTCCTCGGACGCCTCGGGCGGCACGCGGAGGCGCACCGGGTGTACGCGGCGGTGCTCACCGCCCGGGAGCGCACGGCGGGCCCCGACCACCCGGACACCCTGGGCTGCCGCCACGACCTGGCGTTCAACCTCGGCCGGCTGGGCCGCGCGGAGGAGTCGTACCGGATGTCCCTCGAAGTCGCCGACGCGCGTGCCCGGGTCCTCGGCGCGGGCCACCCCGACACCCTCGCGACCCTCTTCGAAGTGGGATACGCCCTCGGCCGGGAGGGGCGGTGGCAGGAGGCCCTGGACACCTACACGCGGGTCGCGCGGGGCCGGGTCCTCGTGCTGGGCGCCACCCACCCGGAGACGTTCTCCACACGCCAGGAGATCGGCATCTGCCTCGGCCGCCTCGGACGGGGCGCGCAAGCGGCGGAACTCTACCGCGCCCTCGTGCACGACCGGACCGAAGCGACCGGGCCCGACGATCCGGAGACGCTCCGGGCCCGGCACGGTCTGGGCGTCAGCCTCGGACGCCTCGGCCAGTGGGAAGGGGCGCTGGCCGAGGCGCGTGCGGTCTTCGCCGCACGAGAACGCACCCTGGGCCCCGACCACCCCGACACCCTCGTCAGCTGCCGCGAGATCGCCGTCTCGCTCGGATGGCTCGGCCGCTGGGCGGAAGCGCTCGTCCTCTACCGGCGGGTCGCCGAGGCCCGTACCCGAGTGCTCGGCGTCGGTCACCCCGACGCGGTGACGAGCCGCGACGACGAGGCCCGCTGCCTCCAACAGCTGGGCCACACAGCCACTTTCACGGGAGCCCCACAGCCCTCGGTGCCGCCCGCGCCGTCCCGACCGGGAGTGCCGCCCCACCGCTGAGCTTCGTCGCGCGGTCGAGCCCCGTCACGCCGTTGAGCGCGATGCCCTCGCCGAGCGCGACAGCCGCACAGGAGGGAAGCCCGTACCGTGCGGATTCGGCCCGTCTCCGTGATGCGGGTGAGGAGCGGAGCACCTCCCCGGTCGCTCCGCGCCACACCCGCGCGTTCCTCCCCTCCCGGCACGGCCGGATCGCGTCCTACCGCACCTGACGGCCCGTCCGGACCCTGGAAACATGGGGGATACCGGAAATACCGCGCCAGGACCGGACAGTGCCGACCACATCTACCAGGCTCTCCTCGAAGGTGCCATCGCCCCGCGCCCGCCCCATCCGCCCGAGTGCCCCTTCTGCGATCTCCGCCAGGACCGCTACCCCACCCACTACGCCGACCACTGGGTCCTCCTCGAACCCCGTACGACCGTCGCCGCCCACACGGTCCCCCCGCACGACCGCTGGATCATCACGCCGGACGGCAGAGCCATGAACCTCTGGGATTCCGAACCCCTCCCGGGTGCCCGCTGCCGCATCCCGCACCGCCTCGTCTGCCCGTATCTGCGACCGGGGGACTTCGGAGCGTGGATCACCCTCCTGCGACAGGAGAACGGGCGCAGAAGGGGCCGGCTCTTCGACCTTCCCGAGGACGGGGCTTCGCCGGTCGATCACTGACGGCCTACCGGGTGAGGGCGCGTGCCGCTCGGACGAGGTCGGCGTTGCTGCCGGCGGGCATCCCGTCCGGCAGCCGCAGCACGTCTTCGAGACCGATCCGCATGTCCAGCCCGAGGGAAGCCGCCATCCCCAGGACGGCCCAGGCGGCGTCGTCCTCGCCGTGGAGGAGGACCGTCGACTCCGTGGCGGCGCCGAGTTCTTCCAGAAGCCCAGCCGCCGCCTGGACCGCGGTCCGCGGATCGACGTCCGTGATCTCGGCCAGGACGCGCAACACACGGTGGCGGTCCGACCATTGGAGGAAGCGCTCCGCCGCGTGCGTCCCCGAGAAGATGCCCGCCTCGACGCCGATGCCCCGGTCCAGCAGGGCGGCGGCGACCGTGGCTGCGCCGTCCTCGTGCCAGTTCACCGAAGCGTGATCGGGCAGCACCGTCCAGGAACGGACCTGCGCGGCACGCTCCGCAGGGTCCGGCGCCGTCCAGGCTCCCGTCGTCACGCCGACTCGGACCCCGGGAGCGGCAGCCCGCACGGCGGTGACGGCCGCGGCGACGGCGGCGGGATCCAAGGTGTCCTCGCCGTCGTGGTTCTTGGGGTGGAGGTGGATGTCGCGGGCGCCGGCTGCGACGGACGCGCGGGCCGACGTGGCCAACTCCGCCGGATTCATGGGGAGATGAGCGCATTCGGAGCGGACGCGGGCACCGTTCAGGCAGACTTGCAGCATGGGCTTGATCCTCGCACGCGGGGCCGGTGCGGGGCCGGTGTACAAAAACGCGGTCGTGGGCTCCGTTGCAACCACCGGCTCCGGGGGCCCCTATCTCCTTGGTCAAGCTGTTGGGGTGGCCCCGGTGGCGGGCGTGCGTCAGGCGTCTGCGGCTGTGCCGATGCCTGCGTATTCGTAGATCCAGCCCGCAGAGGTGTCGGGGGCTGGAACTGCCAGGTAAGTGTGTTTGGCGGCGGAGTTCCAGGGGCCTGATGTTCGACCGGGGCGACCTCGGAAGCCTGCGGGCGGGAGTCCTGACCGGTCGAGCTCGACGATTTTGGTCCGTCCGTGGAAGGGGCCGCTGACGACCTTGATGCCGACGGTGGTCCACCGCGCGCAGGAGAGCGGCATCGAGCCCTTCGGCGCGTCCCGGGACCACTCGCTGTGCACATGACTGTCCACGGGCAATGTCACGACTCTCCCCGTTCACCCGGCGCGTCGAGCGGCGCCGTGATCGTCCGCCGCGAGCACGCCGGGTCCCGCACGGTCCGGCCGGCCCGTGGTCGGCGGCGGCACTCCGCCCTGCTGACCGGACGTACTTTGTCGACGCCCCACGATCACCTCCCGGGTCGGGTCCCTGGAACAGCCTGCTGACCGCCGGACTCCACGTCGAAGTGCGGGCCCGGGCGCGGGTGCCCGGCGTGTCGCGCCACCCCGTGACTCGCCGCGACACGCCGGGAGCGCACTCCGCGACACGCCGGGAGCGGCTCCCGCCCTGCCCCGGAGCCCGTGAGCCCCGACTCGCGCGCACCTCTGGCAGGGCGCGGACGTCACGTGTTACCAAGGCGGATGACCGTACCCCGAAGCACGCTCCAGCAGAGATACGACGCCGTGATCGTGGGCGGCGGACACAACGGGCTGGTGGCAGCCGCGTATCTCGCCCGGGCCGGGCAGTCCGTCCTCGTGCTGGAGCGGCTGGGGGCGACCGGTGGCGCGGCCGTCTCCACCCGCCCGTTCGCGGGCATCGACGCCAGGCTCTCCCGGTACTCCTACCTGGTCTCCCTGCTGCCGGACAAGGTGGTCCGCGACCTCGGGCTGCGCTTCACCACGCGCAGGCGCACGGTCTCCTCGTACACCCCGGCCGTGCGCGGCGGGGCGGCCACCGGCCTGCTCGTCGGCGACGGCCGCACCCGGGAGAGCTTCGCCGCTCTCACCGGCGGCGACCGTGAGTACGACGCCTGGCAGCGGTTCTACGGCATGACGCGCCGAGTGGCCGAACGCGTCTTCCCGACCCTCACCGAACCCCTCCCCGAACGGGACGAGTTGCGGGCCCGCGTCGGCGACGAGACCGCGTGGCGGACTCTCTTCGAGGAACCGCTCGGCGTCGCCGTGGAGGAGCGGTTCGCCGACGACCTGGTGCGCGGGGTCGTCCTGACGGACGCGCTGATCGGGACCTTCGCCGACGCCCACGATCCGGAACTGCGGCAGAACCGCTGCTTCCTCTACCACGTCATCGGCAACGGCACGGGTGACTGGGACGTGCCCGTCGGCGGCATGGGCGCCCTCACCGACGCGCTCGCCGACGCCGCACGATCCGCCGGCGCCGAGATCCGCACCCGGCACGAGGCGGTACGGATCGAGACGGACGGCACCCGCGCCGAGGTCACCGTCCGCGACGACCGGGGCGAGTACACCGTCGCCGCCCGCCGAGTCCTGGTCAACGCCTCACCCCGGGCTCTCGCCGCGCTCACCGGGGAGGCGGCCGAACCGTCCGCCCCGCCCGAGGGCTCCCAGCTCAAGGTGAACATGCTGCTCACCCGGCTGCCCCGGCTGCGCGACCGGTCCGTCGACCCCCGCGCAGCCTTCGGCGGTACGTTCCACATCGCCGAGGGGTACGAAGCGCTGGGCGCCGCCCATCGCGAGGCGGCGGTGGGGCGGCTGCCGAGCGCGCCGCCGTCCGAGATCTACTGCCACTCCTTGACCGATCCGTCGATCCTCGGTCCAGGACTCGCGGAACGCGGGTACCAGACCCTCACCCTTTTCGGACTGCACACCCCGGCCCGGCTGTTCGCCGCCGACAACGCGGGCACTCGCGAGGCCCTCCTCGCCGCCACCCTGGCGCAACTCGACGCCCATCTGGAAGAGCCGATCGCCCACTGCCTCGCCCGTGACGAGAACGGCGCCCCCTGCGTCGAGGCGAAGACCCCGCTCGACCTGGAGCGGGAACTCGGCCTGCCCGGCGGCCACATCTTCCACCGGGACCTCTCCTTCCCGTACGCCACCGAGCACACCGGCCGCTGGGGCGTGGAGACTTCGCACGCCAACGTCCTGCTGTGCGGCGCGGGGGCGGTGCGCGGCGGCGGGGTCAGCGGGGTCCCGGGCCACAACGCGGCGATGGCCGCGCTGGGGCGCTGACGGGGACCATCGGGGTACTGTCCACCGCGCACGCGCACCGCGGAGCGGCTCAGTCGGCCGAAGGGGCCCAGCCGACCGCCGTGACGCGGGCCGCGTCGGTCGGCCGGGCCTCGTCGAAGAGCACCCGGCTGCCGTCCGTCACCCGGATGGCGTCGGCGTAGACCCCACGTCCCACGTACAGCTTGTCCGTCGCGTAGCGCCAGCGCAGCGCGATCTCCTGGCCACGCCAGGCGCCCAGTTCCGCGTCCACGGTGTGCCAGACCCGCCCGGACCAGCCGGACACGGCTCCCGTCGGGTGTGCGGTCGCCATACCGTGCGCTCCGGCACCGGCGGGCGCGGTGGTGAACGGAACCGGCTGCCAGCCGGCGCCCGCGTCGGTGGACACCTCCAGGTACAGGGCGTCCGAATCCGGCTCGGTGTCCCACCAGAGGGCGCACTCCAGCCGGGCCCGGGTGGAGTCGGCGCGCAGCGCGGGGAGCGTCAGCAGGGCGCTGGCAGCGCTCGCCATCCCGGAGAACCACGCGGTGCGTCCGTGCGCCGGGCGGACCGCGACGGCACGTGCCATCCGGTCGGCGGTGGCGACGCGTGGCGCGCTGCCGGAGCGCCAATTGCGCACCGGGTGGACCGAGTTGCCAAGCACGATCAGGAAGGAGTCGGTCGTCGGGTCGATCACCAGGCTGGTGCCGGTGAACCCGGTGTGGCCGGCCGTGCGAGGGGTGGCCATCGCGCCCATGTACCAGTGCTGGTGGAGTTCGAAACCCAGCCCGTGCGCGTCGCCGGGGAAGGCGGTGTTGAAGTCGGTGAACATCAGCTCGACCGACTCCTCGGACAGGATGCGGGCACGCCCGTAACTCCCGCCGTTGAGCAGTGTGCGGGCGAGGATCGCCAGGTCCCAGGCGCGGGAGAAGACCCCGGCGTGCCCGGCGACCCCGCCCAGCGAGTAGGCGTTCTCGTCGTGCACCTCTCCCCGGACGAGCCCCCGCTCCAGCCCGGACCACGGCAGCCGGGCGTCCTCGGTGGCCGCGATGTCCGGCAGCCAGGACGCGGGCGGGTTGTAGCGGGTGCGCCGCATTCCGAGGGGTTCGGTGATCTCCTCCCGGAGCAGGACGTCGAGCGTCCGGCCGGTGATCCTCTCCAGGATCAGCTGGAGCGAGATCAGATTGAGGTCGGAGTAGAGATACGCGGTCCCCGGGGCGGCGACGAGGGTTTCGTCCCAGACGAGCTGGAGCTTCCCTTCGCGGGTCGGCGCCTTGTAGAGGGGGATCCAGGCCCGGAAACCCGATGTGTGGGTCAAGAGTTGACGTACCGTCACCTCGCTCTTGCCGCCCCCGGCGAACTCCGGGAGGTACGAGGCGACCGTTGCCTCCAGTGTGAGCCGGCCGCGTTCGATCTGCTGCACCGCCAGGATCGAGGTGAACAGCTTCGACACGGACGCCAGGTCGAAGACGGTGTCCTCGGTCATCGGCACCTGCTGGTCGGCGGGCAGCTCCACGCCCGTATCGGTCTTCTCGTCGTACGACGAGTAGCGGACCGCCATCCCGATCGGCCGGTGCAGTGCGACCGTGCCTCCGCGTGCCGCGAGCAGGACCGCCCCGGCGTACCAAGGGTGTTTGGGGGAGTTCTCCAGGTAGGTGCCGGCCACCTCGACGAGTTCGCTCAGCCGCTCCTCGATCAGTCCGGCCCGTCCGGCTGAGCCGTGCCGCAGGGTGGGCCGCTTCGTCGCCGCCGTCATGGCCGCCCCCTCTCCCGTGCTCGAAGCCGCCGCCGTCCCGGGGGCCTCCGTGTCGCGTTCGGCGCCCGTCGCCACACCCGCCAGGGGGAGCGGTGCCAGGGCGAGAGCCCCGCCGAGTGCGAGTATGCCGCCACCCAGCCTCCGCCGGCCGATTCCGAAATTCTTCGTGTCCCCGGTCATCCGTGACCCCTCTCGGTCCGTGTCCCACTCGCGTGAAAGTAACTTCCGAAAATGCGTCCGATCGTGAAACTTGCTGCCGAGGAGAGGGTACTGTCGTCGCCGCTGATCCGTACGGGGTCGGGCACAGCAGAAATTGACGTCCCGTCAAGAGGGGGGCGGGTGAACGCCCGGACCCGGCGCCCGCGCCACCCTTGACCGACGGCCCCCGCCCGCACAGGATTCCGGCCATGACAGGTGTACGAAGCAGCACGGTCGACAGCGTCCTTACCCGCAGTGCCCGGCGCACCCCCGACCGCACGGCGATCCGGTACGCGGACAGGTCGTGGACGTACGCGGCACTGGACATCGCCGTCACGACCGCCGCCGCCGTCCTGACCGAGGAGCACGGGCTGCGGTTCGGGGACAGGGTCGCGACCTACGCGCACAACTCCGACGTCTACCTGATCGCCTACCTCGCCTGCGCCCGCGCCGGGCTGATCCACGTACCGGTCAATCAGAACCTCACCGGAGCGGACCTGAGCCACGTTCTCGACCAGTCCGGCAGTTCCCTCGTGCTCGCCGATCCGGATCTCGCCGAGCGGGTCCCCGCCGGACACGCGGTCCGGGCGCTGCGGGATGCGTCCGGATCCCTGCTCGAAGGCCTCGCCACGGCCCGCCCGTTCACCCCCGAGCGTGCCCCCGACGCCGACGACCTGGTCCAGCTGCTCTACACCTCCGGCACCACCGCGCTGCCGAAGGGTGCGATGATGACGCACGGTGCGCTCGTGCACGAGTACGTCAGCGCCGTCACCGCGCTCGGCCTCGACGCGGCCGACCGGCCCGTGCACGCGCTGCCCCTCTACCACTCCGCGCAGATGCACGTCTTCCTGCTGCCCTACCTCGCGGTCGGCGCGGAGAACACCGTCCTCGACGCTCCCGACCCGGGCCGGATCTTCGACCTCGTGGAGGCGGGGCGGGCCGACAGCCTCTTCGCCCCGCCCACCGTCTGGATCGCTCTCGCCAACCACCCGGAGTTCACCACCCGCGACCTGAGTGCCCTGCGCAAGGCGTTCTACGGGGCTTCGATCATGCCGGTGCCCGTGCTGGAACGGCTCCGCGCCCGCCTGCCGGGCCTCGCCTTCCACAACTGCTTCGGCCAGAGCGAGATCGGGCCGCTCGCCCTCGTCCTTCGCCCCGACGAGCACGAGGGGAGGATGGACTCCTGCGGCCGGCCCGTCCTCTTCGTCGAGGCACGCGTGGTGGACGAGGACGGCACGGAGGTCCCGGACGGCACCGCCGGTGAGATCGTCTACCGCTCACCGCAGTTGTGCCAGGGGTACTGGGAGCGGCCGGAGGAGACCGAGGCGGCCTTCCGCGACGGCTGGTTCCACTCCGGCGACCTCGCGGTGCGCGACACGGAGGGCTACTTCACCGTCGTGGACCGGATGAAGGACGTCATCAACTCTGGCGGCGTCCTCATCGCGTCCCGGCAGGTGGAGGACGCCCTCTACACCCACCCCGAGGTGGCCGAGACCGCAGTCGTCGGACTGCCCGACGAACGCTGGATCGAGGCCGTCACCGCCGTGGTCGTCCTGCGCGACGGGGTGACCGCCTCCGAGCCCACTGCAGCCCGGCTGATCGCCCACGTCCGTGAGCGGCTCGCTCCCTTCAAGGCCCCGAAGAGAGTGATCTTCGCGCAGGCCCTGCCGCGCAACGCCAGTGGCAAGATCCTCAAGCGCGAGCTCCGCGAGTGGTACGCGAAGGGCGCTGGATGAGCCCTCCGCCCGTCCGCTCCGCGCGCCCCGGCAGGACCGCGGACCGGACGACGGCCGCCGAAGATCGGCCTGCGGGCTGCGAGGTCCGCCAGACCCGTCGGACCTACCATGACCCCATGAGCGGCGAGCGAGACCTGCGTACCCTCCTGAGCACCATGAGGCCCGAGCTGAACGACGGCCGGTACGTCTTCACCAGCGTGCGCCGGGACTCCGTACCGGCAGGCGTCTCGCCCGTCGTGACGGTCATGGAGCGGGAGGGGCTGACCCTCGTCCTGCCGGAGTACGAGGCGAGGGAGGCCGGCCTTCCCCACACCTTCGTGGCGGGCTGGATCACCCTGCGGGTGCACTCCGCCCTCGACGCGGTGGGGCTCACCGCCGCCGTCTCCCTCGCGCTGACGGACGCGGGTATCAGCTGCAACGTGATCGCCGGCTACCACCACGACCACCTTTTCGTCCCGTACGAGCGGGCCGCCG
Source organism: Streptomyces sp. NPDC060198 (assembly GCF_042728415.1). Lineage (NCBI taxonomy): Bacteria > Bacillati > Actinomycetota > Actinomycetes > Kitasatosporales > Streptomycetaceae > Streptomyces > Streptomyces sp. NPDC060198. The sequence goes on from NZ_JBHWZJ010000173.1 coordinate 14,230, forward strand.
AAGCCGTCACCGTGCTGGAGTCGCTCGCCGCGGAATAGCCGTTCCCCGGGGCCCCCGGGCGCCCGGGGGATGCGGTGCCCGGTTCGCTCCGACCCCGCGCGGGCCCGGATCCGCGACGTGAGCCGGGCCACGTAACATGGCTGCATGTCCTTCCTCCGCCGTCGCAGCGCCGCCACTCCCGCCGGCCCGGACTTCGATGTCCTCGCCATGGACCCGGGGGACTGGCCCGGGAACCTCGGTGCCGGTCTGCTGCCCGCGCCCGACGGCACCTGCCAGGGCGTCTTCCTCCGGTACGACCTCTACGGTGGCCGCGGTCCGGCCATGATCATCGGGAACCTCCCGGCGGGCTCGCCCGCCCGTGAGACCGAGGAGGGCCAGGTCCCCTTCGAGGTCGCGCAGCTGCTCCTCGCCCTGGAGAACGACGAGCCGGTGGAGGTCACCGCCACCGAGGACCTCCCCGTGATGCAGGGCGACAACCTGCTGATCGTGCGCCGCGTCAAGCTCTCCGAGACGCGCATCGCCTGCGTGCAGTTCGACCGCAGCGACGGCGTCCTCGTCACGATCGCCAGCTGGGACCGCCCGATCACCGACGACCTCTACGCGCTGCTCAAGCCGCTGCCCGCGGAACTCTTCCAGCAGGGCTGACGCGCAGGCCCCGAGCGCCGACGAAACGTCCCTGCGGCCGACGGAGAGGGTTCCGT
>NZ_JBHWZJ010000174.1:0-14901 GCF_042728415.1 Streptomyces sp. NPDC060198
CTCCACGCCGGTGAGGCCGCCACCGACGACGACCACGGGCGCTCCGGCGCCGAGAGCCGCCAGGCGGTCGCGGAGCCGGAGGGCGCCGGGGCGGCCGGTGATGTCATGGGCGTGCTCCTCGGTGCCGGGGACGCCGTGGGTGTTCCAGCCGCTGCCGAGGGCGTACACGAGGGTGTCGTACGTCAGTTCCTCGGCCCCGGCGGTGTCCTCGGTCTCGGCGGCGTTCGGGGCCGAGACGGTGACGGTCCTGCGGTCGGCGTCGACGGCGGTGACCCTGCCGAGCCGCAGCTCGACGCCCGTACCCGCGAACATCTCGGTGAAGGGGCGGGGCCTGAGCTCCTGGCCGACCGCCAGCTGGTGCATCCTGACCCGCTCGACGAAGTCGGACTCGGCGTTGACGAGGATGATGTCGACGTCCTCGGGGCGCAGCCGCTTGGCGAGGCGGCCGGCGGCGACGGCACCGGTGTATCCGGCTCCGAGGACGATGATGCGGTGCTTCTGGACGGTGTGGGCCTTCATTTCCCTGCTCCCTGTCTCGCGTCCTGTTCCGCGCGGTTCGCCTCTTGAACCGGACGGGCCGACGATTCCTGACAGGGGTGCGATGTGAAGCGGCTCACATGGGGCGGGGGGCGGTCAGAACGGGCGGACCAGGGGTTCGCCGTGGTCGCCGGCCGCCTCCCACCGCTCGGTCGCGCGGACCAGTTTGTCCGGGTTGACCTGGCTGCGGAACGCGGCGATGCCCTCGGCGGTGATCTCCATGCAGACGACCCCGATGACCCGGCCGTCGAGGACCACCACCAGGGCGGGCCTGTTGTTGGCGGTCGAGGCCCAGACCCCGGGGGAGCCGCCGGCGAGGTTGCGCTTGGCCTGACTGGGCTTGAAGAGACCACGCATGAACTTCGCGACGGCGAGGGCTCCCTCGAAAGCCGAGGCACGGGCAGGGACCTTGCCGCCACCGTCGCCGACGGCGATCGCGTCGCCGGTGAGGAGCGCCACGAGCGGTTCGGTACGGCCACTGGTCGCGGCGGCGAGGAACTCCCGGACGATTCGCCGGGCGGCGACCTCGTCGATCTCGGCACGGGACCTGCCCTCCGCGACGTGCTTCTTGGCGCGGTGGAAGATCTGCTGGCAGGCGGCCTCGGTGATGTCGAGGATCTCCGCGATCCTGCGGTGCGGGTAGTCGAAGGCCTCCCGCAGCACGTACACCACGCGCTCGTTGGGGGAGAGGCGTTCCATGAGGGCGAGTACCGCGTACGAGACGGACTCGCGCTGCTCGACGGTGTCGGCGGGGCCGAGCATCGGGTCTCCGGCGAGCAGCGGCTCGGGCAGCCACTGGCCGACGTACGTCTCGCGCCGGGCGCGGGCCGAGGTCAGCTGGTTCAGGCACAGGTTGGTGAGGACCTTCGTCAGCCAGGCCTCGGGGACCTGGATGCGACCGATGTCGGCGCCCTGCCAGCGCAGGAAGGTGTCCTGCACGGCGTCCTCGGCGTCGCCGGCGGAGCCGAGGAGGCGGTAGGCGATGGCCTCCAGGCGCGGTCGGGAAGCCTCGAAGCGGTCCACGTCGTCCATGGTCAGTGCCATGGCCCGGGATACTAGCCCGTCGACACCGCCGCCGACCCGGGAAGCCGGGTCCTAGCGCCCCCCAACCCCTTAGGGTTGATCCCTCGTCGTTCGTGGTGGCATCGGTCCCGGGGGGTTCTCGACGTGGGTTGGCGGTGCACCGGACTGCGGTGGCCCGGGGACGTCCCGGAGTTGGGCTGGGAGAACGGCCGGGCCCGGCGGGGGAGTGTGCTCGCGTACGGGAGCGAGCTCGGCTTCCGGGCGCTCGGGGAGCGGACCTGCGTGGGTGCGCGGGGGAACGCCTGCCCGCTGGGGACCTCCGTGCCGGGGCGGAGCACGGGGGCCAGGTGCGCCGAGTGTGCGCGGCTGGACCGGCAGCATTCGGTGGCGGCGGACACCGCCCTGGACGACCCGCGCACCTACCGCGTCTATCTCGCGTGGTTCGGGCCCGGGATGGTCAAGGTCGGGATCACCGCCGAGGAGCGGGGCGCCGCGCGGCTGCGGGAGCAGGGGGCCGTGGTCTTCAGCTGGCTGGGCCGGGGGCCGCTGATGGCGGCGCGCCGGACCGAGGAGGTGCTGCGTACCGCGCTGGGGGTGCCGGACCGGGTTCCGTACGCCCGCAAGCGCGCGGTGCGCGGGGTGCTGCCGGGCGCCCGGGAGCGCGGCGGCGAGGTGGCGGAGCTCTACGGGCGGGCGGCGGCGCTCGAAGGGCGGGGCTGGCCGGAGTCGCTGGAGCGGCTGCCGTACGAGGCCGTGGACCACGCGGAGATCTTCGGGCTCGCGGCACTGGGCGCGGGCGTCGGGGCGGTACGGGAGCTGGTCGGAGGGGGCGGGGTGGCCGGGCGGCTGGTGGCGGCGGCCGGGCCGGATCTGCATCTGGCGACCGGTGGCGGTGACGGCGCCGACGGTGCGGTGGTGGTGCTGGACACCCGGCTGATGACCGGCTGGGAGCTCGTCAGGGCCGCCGCAGCGCCGACCGGGAGCGGGGCGGACGGCGGCGGGAGCGGCGGCTGGGGGCCGGCGGTGACCGTCCCCGTCGAGGATCTGGGGCCCGGTGCGGTGCAGGACGGGCTGTTCTGACTTTTCTCCTTCAGCCGGGTCCGGTTCCCATCGGCCTTGGTCCTTTCATGACCAGAGCCTGACTTGTTTCTCAGGCTTTTCACAGAAACGGGCAAGCTCTCTCTCAGAGCGGTCTCACAGGGTGGGGGGATGACGACGACCTCGCCCCAGGGGCGTACCGAACCGCTCAGGGCCGACCGCACCACCAAGAACCCCGGCAACCCCGTCCGCGTGCTGGTCGTGGACGACGAGCCGCCGCTCGCCGAGCTGCTCTCGATGGCCCTGCGGTACGAGGGGTGGGACGTGCGCAGCGCCGGGGACGGCGCCGGTGCGCTGCGGACCGCGCGGGACTTCCGCCCCGACGCGGTGGTGCTCGACGTGATGCTGCCGGACATGGACGGGCTGGCGGTGCTCAGCAAGCTGCGCCGCGACCACGCCGACGTGCCGGTGCTCTTCCTGACCGCCCGGGACGCGGTGGAGGACCGGATCGCGGGGCTCACGGCGGGCGGCGACGACTACGTCACCAAGCCGTTCAGCCTGGAGGAGGTCGTGGCGCGGCTGCGTGGGCTGATCCGTCGTGCCGGCGCGTCCACCAACGCCCGCAGCGAGTCCACGCTCGTCGTCGGCGATCTGCTGCTCGACGAGGACAGTCACGAGGTCAGTCGGGGCGGGACGTCGATCCACCTCACCGCAACGGAGTTCGAGCTGCTGCGCTTCCTCATGCGCAACCCCCGCCGGGTGCTGAGCAAGGCGCAGATCCTGGACCGGGTGTGGAACTACGACTTCGGCGGCCAGGCCAACGTGGTCGAGCTGTACATCTCCTACCTGCGCAAGAAGATCGACGCCGGCCGCACGCCGATGATCCACACCCGCCGAGGCGCGGGCTATCTCATCAAGCCCGGCGAGTAGCGGAGATGCGCAGGCGGACCGGTCACCGGGCGGGCACCCGGGGCGGGGCGGCCGGCCGTGACGGAGCCGGGAGCAGGCACAAGGGCGGCCGGCCCTGGACGCTGCGGACCCGGCTCGTGGTCTCCGCCGTCTCGCTCATCGCCGTCGTCGCCGCCGTGATCGGCTCGGTGACCGCGATCGCCTTCCACAGCTACATGTACGGCAAGCTCGACGCCCAGCTGGACTCCATCGCGGTCCGGGCAGGACTGGGCCCGGGGGCCGGTGAACCGGGTCCGGGCGGCGGTGGCCCGGGCGGCAGCCCGCTGGCCTTCATCGGCAACGGCGGTCAGCCCATCGGTACGGTCGGCGCGGTCGTCGCCGAGGACGGCACGGTCCTCGACTCGAAGGTGCTCGCCGACCAGGGCGAGGACTCGGTGCCCAGCTCCACGCCGCTGACCGACGCCCAGTCCAAGGCGCTGGAGTCCTCCGGGGCCACCACGGACTCCGCCACCCACGACGCCGAACTGCCCGGACTCGGCTCCTACCGCGTCGAGTCCGCTTCCGCGAAGGGCGGTGTCACCTTCCTCGTCGGCATCCCGAGCGAGGAGGTCAGCGGGGACATCGCGGCTCTCATCCTGGTGGAGGTGTGCGTCACCGGGGCGGGGCTCATCGCCGCCTCGATCGCCGGCGCCACGATGGTCGGGGTCGCGCTGCGCCCGCTGCGCCGGATCGCCGCCACCGCGACCCGTGTCTCCGAACTCCCGCTGCACAGCGGGGAGGTGGCCCCGCTCGTGCGGGTCCCCGAGGCGGAGGCCGATCCCCGGACGGAGGTCGGTCAGGTGGGCGCGGCGCTCAACAGGATGCTGGGGCACGTCGGTTCGGCCCTGGCCGTCCGGCAGGAGAGCGAGACGCGGGTCCGGCAGTTCGTCGCGGACGCCAGTCACGAACTGCGCACCCCGCTCGCCTCGATCCGCGGGTACGCCGAACTCACCCGGCGCGGGCGCGAGTCCATCGGGGCCGACACCCGGCACGCGCTGGGGCGCATCGAGTCCGAGGCCGAGCGGATGACCGGGATGGTGGAAGACCTGCTGCTGCTGGCCCGGCTCGACGCGGGCCGGCCGCTCGACCACCGCCCCACCGACCTCTCGCCCCTCGTGGTGGACGCGGTCGGCGACGCACGCGCGGCGGACCGCGCCCGGTCGGCCGAGGGCGGTCACCTCTGGCGGCTGGAGCTCCCGGACGCGCCCGCGACGGTACGGGCCGACGCGACCCGTATCCATCAGGTGCTGGTCAACCTGCTGGGCAACGCGCGCAGCCACACCCCTCCCGGCACCACCGTCACCGCGTGCGTGCGCGCCGCGGAGCCCGGGGTTCCCTGGGTGACGCTGGAGGTGCGGGACGACGGGCCGGGGATTCCGGCCGGGCTGCTGCCGCACGTCTTCGAGCGGTTCGCGCGGGGGGACGCCTCGCGCTCGCGCCACGCGGGCTCCACCGGGCTGGGGCTCGCCATCGTGCAGGCGGTGACGGCCGCACACGGCGGGGAGGTGTCGGTGCGCTCGGTGCCGGGCGACACGGTGTTCTCCGTCCGGCTCCCGGCCTGTGCCGAGCCGGTTGCGGAGGGTGTCCGTACACCTGCTGTTCATAGCAACTCGCCTACGGTGAACGGCATGTGAGGGTACGTCACCGTGGAACCGGAACTCACAGTCTGACCACAGCCTCAGCACAACGGTGTGACAGCGCGGACCGCGAATGTCGTGACCATGCGAACCGACAACCCCTGGAGCGCCGGCACCAGTGCCCTGCCGGCCCGGCAGCATCTTCCGGCCGGGACGGTGGACGCGCACGGAGCGCCCGCACTCGTACTCGACGTGGTCGTGCCCGTGTACAACGAGGAGAAAGACCTCGAAACCTGTGTACGGCGGCTGCACGAGCACCTGACCCGGACCTTCCCCTACCGCTTCCGCGTCACGATCGCGGACAACGCGAGCACCGACACCACCCCGCAGGTGGCGTCCCGGCTCGAAGCGCTGCTGCCGGAGGTGGTCTCGTACCGGCTGGAGGAGAAGGGGCGCGGACGCGCCCTGCGCACGGTGTGGTCGCACTCCGGCGCACCGGTCCTCGCCTACATGGACGTGGACCTCTCGACCGACCTGAACGCGCTGCTGCCGCTGGTCGCGCCCCTGATCTCCGGCCACTCCGACCTGGCGATCGGGTCCCGGCTGGCGCGCAGCGCGCGGGTGGTGCGCGGATCGAAGCGCGAGTTCGTGTCGCGTTCCTACAACCTGATCCTGCGCTCCTCGCTGTCCGCCCGGTTCAGCGACGCCCAGTGCGGGTTCAAGGCGATCCGGCGCGAGGTGGCCGAGCGGCTGCTGCCGATGGTCGAGGACACCGGATGGTTCTTCGACACGGAGATGCTGGTGCTCGCCGAACGGGCCGGGCTGCGCATCCACGAGGTGCCGGTCGACTGGATCGACGACCCCGACTCCACGGTGCACATCGTGAAGACCGCCACCGAGGACCTGAAGGGAGTCTGGCGGGTGGGGCGGGCGCTGGCGGTCGGCGCGCTGCCGCTCGACCGGCTGGCCAGGCCGTTCGGCGACGACCCCCGGGACCGTACGGTGCCCGGCGTACCGCGTGGGCTGGCCCGGCAGCTGGTCGGGTTCTGCGTGGTCGGGGTCCTCTCGACCGCCGTCTACCTCGCCCTCTACTCCCTCTTCCGGCTCGGCGTCGGCCCGCAACTCGCCAACGCCGGGGCCTTGCTGGTCTCCGCCGTCGCCAACACGGCGGCGAACCGGCGTCTCACCTTCGGGGTACGCGGCCGGGGCGGCGCGGTCCGCCACCAGGCGCAGGGCCTCGTGGTCTTCGCCATCGGCCTCGCGCTCACCAGCGGTTCGCTCGCCGCGCTGTCCACCACGGCCCCGTCCACCTCGCACGGGACGGAGGTCGCCGTGCTGATCGCGGCCAACCTGGCGGCGACCGTGCTGCGCTTCCTGCTGCTGCGCGCCTGGGTCTTCCCGGAGCGGCGCGGGGAGCGGCCCGCCACGGACGGCCGCCACCACGCCCACGCTGCCGCCGCCGTCCGCCCCGCCGGAGAGCCCGCCTCCTTCGACGCCTTCGGCACCGCCCCGAAGTCCGCCCCGGCCGAAGCCTTTGGTACGGCTTCGATCACGGCCCCCGGCACCGCCCCCTACGCCGACGACGAACTGAGGAACGCCCGATGACCGCCTCCCTCCATCCCGACGCGTACCCCGCACCCCCGCCCCCGGCGCCGCCCGCTCCCCCGCAGGCCGCCCACCGGGCGGCCCCCCGGGCCGGGACCGGCCGGGCGGGCCGGCTCTGGCGCGGCAGGCCCGAGGACCCGTCCTGGGCGCGTCCGGCCTTCCTCGGCCTGATGCTGGTGGTCGCGCTCGCCTACGTCTGGAACCTCAGCGCCTCCGGGTACGCCAACTCCTTCTACTCGGCGGCCGTCCAGGCAGGCAGCGAGAGCTGGAAGGCGTTCTTCTTCGGCTCCTCGGACGCGGCCAACGCGATCACGGTCGACAAGCCCCCGGCCGCGCTCTGGCCGATGGCGGTCTCGGTGCGGATCTTCGGCCTCGGCTCCTGGGCGATCCTGCTGCCCGAGGTCCTGATGGGCGTCGCCACCGCCGGGGTGCTGTACGCGGCCGTACGCCGCCGCTTCAGCGCGGCGGCGGGTCTCCTCACGGTGGGCGCGTTCGCGCTGACCCCGGTCGCCGCGCTGATGTTCCGCTTCAACAACCCGGACGCGCTCCTCGCGCTGCTGATGACCGTCACCGCGTACTGCGTGCTCCGCGCGGTGGAGAACGGCCGCACCACGTGGCTGGTCTGGGCGGGCACCGCGGTCGGGATCGCCTTCCTGGCGAAGACCCTCCAGGCGTTCCTGATCCTGCCGCCGCTGGCCGTGCTGTACGCGGTCGTCGCGCCCGTGTCCGTGCGGAAGCGGTTCGGTCAACTCGCCCTCTCCGCGGTCGTGATGGTCGTCGCGGGTGGCTGGTGGGTGGCGATCGTAGAGCTGTGGCCCGCCTCCTCCCGCCCGTACATCGGCGGTTCGCAGAACAACTCCTTCCTGGAACTGACCTTCGGCTACAACGGACTCGGCCGCATCAGCGGCGACGAGACCGGCAGTGTCGGCGGCGGTGGCGGACAGGGCGGCGGCTGGGGCGAGACCGGCATCGGGCGCATGTTCAACTCCGAGATCGGCAGCCAGATCAGCTGGCTGCTGCCCGCCGGGCTGGTCCTGCTCGTGGCCGGTCTCTGGCTCACCCGCAAGGCGCCGCGCACCGACGCGCGCCGGGCCGCGTTCCTCGCGTGGGGCGGCTCGCTGCTGATGACCGCGGTGGTCTTCAGCTTCATGGCGGGCATCTTCCACCAGTACTACACGGTGGCCCTCGCCCCCTACCTCGCGGCGCTCGTCGGCATCGGCGCGGGCGCGCTGTGGGAGGAGCGGACCGCGTGGTGGGCGAGCGCGGTGCTCGGCGCCACCGTCGCCACCACCGCGGTCTGGGCGTTCGTCCTCCTCGGCCGGACCCCGGACTACCTGCCGTGGCTGCGCTGGGCGGTCCTGCTCTTCGGCCTGATCAGCGCCGTGTGGCTGGTGTTCGCGGGGCGGCTGGGCCGACCGCTCGGGCTCGTGGTGGCGGCGGTCGCGATCGTCGCGTCGCTGGCCGGCCCGGCCGCGTACACGATCAGCACCCTCGACACCGGACACGAGGGGTCGATCGTCACGGCCGGACCGTCCGGTGCCAGCTCGATGGGCGGGGGCGGCGGTCCCGGTGGTGGTGGCGGGATGCAGCCTCCGGGCGGCATGACCGGCCAGGGCAACGGCGGCCAGACCGCCGGCCGGACCGGTCAGGGCCCCGGCGGTGGCGGCGGTACGCCTCCGAACGGCACGCCCCCCACCGGAACGACGGGGCAGATGCCCGGCCAGGGCACCGGCGGACAGAACGGCGGCACCATGCCCGGCGGGATGCCCGGCGGCATGGGCGGGGGCGGCGGCGGGGGCGGCGGCATGGGCGGCCTGCTCAACGGCGCCACGGTCTCCGACGCGGCGAAGAAGCTCTTGGAGAAGAACGCCGACGACTACACCTGGGTCGCCGCGGCCATCGGCTCGCAGAACTCCGCCAGTTACCAGCTCGCCACCGAGGACCCGGTGATGGCCGTCGGCGGCTTCAACGGGAGCGACCCGTCCCCGACCCTGGCGCAGTTCAAGGCCTACGTCTCCGCCGGGAAGATCCACTACTTCATCGGGGGCGGCATGGGCATGGGCGGCGGCGACAGCGGCACGTCCTCGAAGATCTCGTCCTGGGTCGAGGCCAACTACGAGGAGGTGACCGTCGGGAGCGCCACCTTCTACGACCTGACGCAGCCCAAGAGCTGACGTCGGTCCACGGCAACGGCACCACCTCATGACCACCCGTCCCCACGGGCAGGCGGGCCCGGTAACTGTCCGGGCCCGCCTCGGCCCGCTCGGGGCGCGAGGAGTCCGCCCCTCAGCCGGCCGCCCCGGCCCGTGCCGCGTACGTCCAGAAGTCCCGCATCAGCTCCGGCGGCTTCGGCCCGCCCAGCTCGACCTGGGTCAGCAGCAGGGTGGTCACCCCGGTGGACGGGACGATGTGCCCGGCGGTGCCGGTACCGCCGATCCAGCCGTACCGGCCGGGTACGTTCCACGGGTCCAGGGTCTCCACGTCGACGGACCCGCCGAATCCCCAGCCCTGCCCCTCCGTGAAGAGGCCGCTCGCCTTCCGCTGGGCGGGAGTGAGGTGGTCGGTGAGCATCTGCCGTACCGAGCCGGCCGACAGCAGCCGCTTCCGGTCTCCGGCCAGCCCGCCCGTGAGGAGCATCCGGGCGAAGGCGAACCAGTCGTCCGCGGTGGAGACCAGGCCGCCCGCTCCCGAGGGGAAGGCGGGGAGAGTGCTCCACTGCCCGTCCGCCGGGTCCACCAGGTCGAACCCGCCGTCCTGGTGCGCCCGGTAGTAGCCGGTGAACCGGCCGAGGTCCGTCGTCGGGACGGCGAACCCGGTGTCCTTCATCCCCAGAGGTCCGAACAGCCGCTCCGCCAGGAACTTTGGCAGTGACTGCCCCGAGACCCGGGCGACGAGCACCCCGAGGATGTCCGAGCAGGTGTTGTAGAGCCATGCCTCGCCGGGCTGCCGCAGCAGCGGGATGCGGGAGAGGGTCCGCATCCAGGTGTCCGGTTCCGCGACGGCCTGCGGCTGGGGCGGCCCCTGTCCCAGCTCGGAGAAGAGCGGCGCGACCGCCGGCAACGCGAAGTCGGAGGGGAAGCCGTACCCGGCGCGGAAGGTGAGCAGGTCGAACACGGTGATCGGCCGCCTGGCCGGTACGACGTCGTCGACCGGGCCGTCCGGCGTCCTCACGACCTTGGGGGCGGACAGCTCCGGCAGCCAGTTCCCGACCGGCTGGCCGAGGGCGAGGCGCCCCTCGTCGACCAGCACCATCGTGGCGGCGGCGGTCACCGGCTTGGTGAGGGAGGCGATCCGGAAGATGGTGTCACGGGCCATCGACGCGGAGCCGCCGGTGTCCGCGAAGCCGGACGCGGCCACGTCCACCCGTTCGCCACGGGCCACGAGCGCCACGGCACCGGGGACGGTGCCCCGTTCGGCGTAGGGCTCCAGGAATGCGCGCAAATCCGTCGTCATGGGTCCCACCTTCTCGGTCCGCCCGCCGGAAGAGGGGCTCCCGCGCCGACCGCGTCGGCGCCCCACCCGGCACGTGCGCCTGTTCGTCCTTTCGGATGAGTGCGGGCCATTCGCTTGTACGCCGTAGAAGAACTCCCTTACGGTGTATGGCGATCGGTTCTTCGCCCCGTACGAGCGCCCCGCACCTCCCCCGCACCGCGCGAGGCGTTCCGTATCGCCTGCACCGCCAGTCCCGTACCGCCAGTCCCGTACCGCCAGTCCCGTACCGCCAGTCCCGTACCGCCAGTCCCGTACCGCCAGTCCCGTACCGCCAGTCCCCGGCACGGCGTGGCCGTGGCGCGTCGCCGCGCCGGAGGGCTGCCCCACAGGAGACCGCATGACGGCGAACACCTCCACCCCTTCGACCGGCCTCGGACCGCCCTGGCATCCCAGGCGCTGGCTGATCCTCGGCGTGATCTGCCTCGCCCAGCTCACCGTGCTGCTCGACAACACGGTCCTCAACGTCGCGATCCCCTCCCTCACCGAGGAGTTGGGAGCCTCCGGCGCGCAGGTGCAGTGGATGATCAACGCATACTCGCTCGTCCAGTCGGGCCTGCTGCTCACCGCGGGCAGTGCGTCGGACCGCTACGGCCGGAAGAGGATGCTGCTCGCCGGGCTCGCGGTGTTCGGAGCCGGTTCACTGGTGGCCGCCTTCGCCCAGAGTCCCGGCCAACTCGTCGCGGCCCGGGCGGGGATGGGGGTCGGCGGCGCCCTTCTGCTGACCAGCACGCTCGCCGTGGTGGTCCAAGTCTTCGACGAGACCGAGCGGGTCCGCGCGATCGGGCTCTGGGCCACGGTCAGTTCCCTCGGGTTCGCGGCGGGGCCGCTCCTCGGCGGCGTGCTGCTCGGCCACTTCTGGTGGGGCTCGATCTTCCTCGTCAACCTCCCCGTCGCCGTGCTCGGCCTGGTCGCGGTGGCCCGCCTCGTACCGGAGTCCAAGAACCCGGACGGCCAACGGCCCGACCTGATCGGTGCGTTGCTTTCCACACTCGGCCTGGGTGCCGTGGTGTACGCGATCATCTCCGGCCCGGAGCAGGGCTGGACCTCCCTCCGGGTGCTGCTCCCCGCAGGCGCCGGGGTCGCCGTGCTGGCCGGGTTCGCGCGGTGGGAGCGATGCATTCCGGCGCCGATGCTCGACATGCGGTTCTTCCGGAACAGGTCGTTCACCGGCGCGGTGACGGGGTCGGTGCTGGTCACGTTCGGGATGGGCGGCTCGCTCTTCCTGCTCACCCAGCATCTCCAGTTCGTGCTCGGATACGAGCCGTTGGAGGCCGGGCTGCGCATCGCCCCGCTCGCGCTCACCGTGGTCGCGCTCAACCTGACCGGGCTCGGCGCCCGGCTGGTCCCCCGGATGGGCACTCCCGCCACGATCGCGGCCGGCATGTCCCTGCTGGCCGCCGGTCTCGCCGCCGTGGCGCTGCTCGCCCCGCACGGGTACGCCGGCATGCTGCTCGGCCTGGTCCTGACGGGCACGGGGATCGCCCTCGCGGGCCCCGCCATGGCCGCCGCGATCATGGGGGCCATCCCGCCGGAGCGCGCGGGGGTGGGCGCGGGTGTCAACGGCACGCTCGCCGAGTTCGGCAACGGTCTCGGTGTCGCCGTCCTCGGCGCGGTCCTCACCTCCCGCTTCGGCGCGCTGCTCCCCCTCGCCGCGACCGGTGCCGCCTCCCTGCCCGCCGCGCTGGCGGCGGCCGGGGACGGACCGGAGCGCGCCGCCGTCGAGGACGCCTTCGCGTCCGGGCTGGAGCGAGGCCAACTGGTGGGCGCGGCGGCGGTGCTGGCCGGCGGGATGGTGGCGGCGCTGCTGCTGCGCAGGGCGGAACGGGCGGGTGGCGCGCCCGGGGCGGCGGACGGCTCGGACGTCCCGGGGGAGCCGACCGGTTCGGCGGCATAGCATCGGACCGGGCGTCCGGGCCGTCCGTGACGGAGCCCCGCCCGGTCCGTCCCCCGGGTACACGAGGAGAGTGCGCCATGGTGTCCGCGGCCGAGCGGGCGGAGGAGCCCGCACCGAGAACCGCGACGGTCCCGCCGGCCGTGCGGAGCAGTGTGTGGCTCGTCGGGCGCCCGGCCTCGCGTACCCGCAGGTCGGAAGGGTCGCCTGCGGGCCTCGACCGGGACCGGATCACTGCCGCGACGGTCCGGCTGCTCGACGCGGAGGGCCTCGCGAGGTTCTCCATGCGCCGCCTCGCCGCCGAACTCGACGTCACCGCCATGTCCCTCTACTGGTACGTCGACACCAAGGACGACCTGCTGGAGCTGGCCCTCGACTCCGTCTACGGCGAGATCGCGGCACCTCCCGAGGATGCCGTCTGGACCGAGCGCCTGCGCGAACTTGCCGGAGCGTACCGGGCGTTGCTGGTACGCCATGTGTGGGCGTCGTCGCTCGCCGGGAGCTTCCTCAACATCGGCCCGCACTCGGTGCTCTTCACCCGGGCCGTGCAGGACGTGATCCGGGCGACCGGCCTCCCGCTGCACCAGCGGACCGGAGCGCTCTCGGCGGTCTTCCAGTTCGTGTACGGCTTCGGCACCATCGAGGGCGATCTCCGCCGCCGCTCGGCCGCCGCCGGGGTCAGCCAGGACGAGTACTTCCAGCAGGCGATGACCGCGTACCGCTCCGAGCCGAGCCTCAAGCCCGTCATCGACGTCTCGCAGGACCTGATGGACGCGCGCGGCGGCGACACGGTCGAGGAGATGCGCGAGCGGGACTTCACCTTCGCGCTCGACCTGCTGATCGCCGGCATCGAGGCGATGCGGGACCGTTGAGGGGACGGCGGAGCGCGAGCCGCGAACACGCTGCCGACAACGAGGGGTTGACGTGACAACGGGGGGTTGTCATTCTGGGGTCGTGGCAGACACCAGGGAACCCTCCGCGCACGAGCAGACCTTCGACCGCATCCGGGAAGCGCGGGACCGTGCCGTCCACCACACGCGCCTCGCCCGGGAGTTCGCCGTCGAGCGCCGGGATCTGATGCAGGGCCTCATCGGCCAGGGCGTGTCCCAGGCGGACATCGCCCGCGAACTGGGCGTGAGCCGACAGGCCGTCCAGAAGATGCTGGCCTGCTGAACAGCTTCGCGGGGGCGGCCGGTCAGTAGCCGCGGACCACGTCCACGGCCAGTTCCGGCCGCAGACCCGCGCGCAACCGCGCCCAGCAGGCGGCGAAGTCGGCGACGACGTCCTCGTCCGCCGTGATGCCCGCCGAGTGCGAGGTGACGACCGTGCGCGGCAGCCGCCAGCACGGATCGCCGGGGGCTGCCGGTTCGGACGGCAGCACGTCCAGCACCGCTCGCCGTACCGAGCCGGCCCGCAGCGCCGCCTCCAGCGCGGCCAGGTCCACCGTCGCCCCGCGTCCCACGTTGACGAACGACGCGCCCCGCAGATGCCCGAAGCGCTCCGCGGCGAAGAAGTTCCCGGTCGCGGCGGTGAGCGGCAGCGCCGCGACGACCCAGCGGGCCTCGCCGAGCGCCTGACGCTCCGCGTCCCCGCCGGCCCTCACCACCCGGTCGAAGCCGGGCGGCGGGACGCCGGGCACGGTACGGGCCGCCCCGACCGTACGGAGCCCGCAGGCCCGCAGCAGGACCGCCACCGCCGAGCCGATCCGGCCGGTGCCGTGGATCAGAACCGTCTGCCCGGTGGCGAGTTCGGAGGGCTCGCGCCGCCACTCCTCGCGCGCGTGCCGTGCCGCGAACTCGGGTACCGACTGGCATTCGGCCAGCACCCAGGCGAGGACGTACTGCGCGATCCGCTCGCCCATCCTGCCGACCGTCCGGGTCAGCAGCACCCCGTCGGGCCAGGGGCCGGGGGCGAGCAGCGCGTCCGTACCGGCGTTGACGCTGTGGAACCAGAGCAGCCGGCCCGCCGGGCGAGAGGCCCCGACGTGGACGACCGGCTCACCCGAGGCGAGGACCGGCTCCCCGTCCGCCGGGCAGGCGGCCCAGGGGCGGCCGGTGATCTCCGCCAGGCCTCGGCGTACGGCCGGGGAGACGTCGGGGGCGGTGAGCAGCCGGGCGCGGTCGAGGAGCGCGGTGGTGGGCAGGGCGGCGGTCGTGGGAGGCACTCGGGCAGGTCCTCAGGCGTCGGTGCCGGTGACGAGCCGGGCGGGGAAACCGCCGGTGGCGATCGGGCCCCAGCGCTCCGGGGTGATCCGGATGATCGACTTGCCCTGCTTGAGCATGGCGGCCCGGTACCCGTCCCAGTCCGGGTGCTCGCCGGAGATGTTGCGGAAGTACTCCACCAGCGGCTCGACGGAGTCCGGGGCGTCGATGACCTCGGCGGTGCCGTCGATCTGCACCCAGGGGCCGTTCCAGTCGTCGGAGAGGACGACCACGCTGACCTTGTCGTCCCGCTTGGCGTTGCGGGTCTTGGCGCGCTCCGGGTAGGTGGAGACGACGATCCGGCCCGAGTCGTCGACCCCGCAGGTCAGCGGGGAGGCCTGGGGGCGGCCGTCGGACCGCGCGGTGATCAGCAGCGCGCGGTGGCGGGGCCTCACGAACGCCAGCAACTCGTCACGGTCGGCGGTGGTGTTGGTCGCGATGTGGGGAGCCATGTGCCCAGCTTAGGCGGTGTCCGCACCACCTGCCCGGGACGCACGACGGGCCTCGGACCGGTCCGGCGGACGCACGAGGGGCCGGCCACCGGTCCCGGTACGCACGACGGGCCGGCCGCCGCGGAAGGCGTACGCTC
>NZ_JBHWZJ010000175.1:0-14871 GCF_042728415.1 Streptomyces sp. NPDC060198
GGCACGTCACCGGGGGCGCGTGAGACCGTGTCCCGGCACGCCCGGGCGCGGCATACGCGGCGTCCCGGCATCGGCGCGCCCGAGAATGCCCGGGTGTCCTCTTCCTCCTCTTCCGCGCCCGGCCGGCCGGCCGAAGAAGCCCCGGCCGGTCGGGTCGCCTGGGCCCTGCTGCTGCTGCTCTCGGCGGCCTCCGGGGCGGCCGACGCGTTCGTCTTCCTCTGCGCCGGGCGTGTCTTCGCCGGAGTGATGACCGGAAATCTCGTGTTGCTGGGCGCGTCGGTGACGGGAGCGGGCGACGAGGGCTCCACACCGAGCGTGTGCGCCGCACTGGTGTCGTACGTGGCCGGAGCCGGGTGCGGCGCGCTGATGGGACGGCGGTGGGGGTGGCCGGTGGCGGCCCTGCTGCTGGCCGAGGTGGTCCTGCTGGGTGCGGCCGCGACCGCGTGGGGGCTGGGGTCCGTCACCTCGGGGGCGGACCGGACCGGGCTGCTCGCGGTCGTGGCGCTGGCCATGGGAATCCAGGGGATGGCCCGGGATACCCCGACCAACTACTTCACCGGCACACTGACCTCATTGGCGGGACGACTCGCGCTCGGCCGGCCGGCCCGCGACGACATCCGGGTGTTCGGCCGGCTGGCCGCGGTGGTGACGGGCGCCGTGCTGGCCGCCGTGGCGACGCGGTGGTGGCCGCCGGGTGCGGCGTCCGTGGCGGCCCTGGCAGCCCTGGGGGCACTGGTGCTGGAGACGGCCGGGCCGCGGGGGCGCCCGCGCGGCTGAGCGTCTCCGGGAAGAGCGGAGGCCGCACCCGCGGCCCGCCCCGGGCAGCAAGAAGCCCCGGCCGGATCGGGGGAATCCGGCCGGGGCCGTTCATGGGTACGAGGGGCGGTCGCCTCTCGGCGGGTTGCTCCACGGGGCTTCAGCCGAACGATCTTCCCCGTGGGCGAAAGGTGAGGCCCGGGGACACTGTCCCCCTCGCACCACGTATAGGTGAACGATAAACCACACTCGGGTGTTCCCGGACCTCCGGGCCCCGGGTGTGATCCGGGGCACCCGTCCGCCGGACAGCGGCCCGGCGGACGAACCCGTGGCCTCGTCAGTGTCCGGCCGCGACGTCCCCGTAGCGGCGGTGGAACCGGTCGATCCGGCCGGCCTGGTCCAGCACCTGCCGGCTGCCGGTGTAGAACGGGTGGCTCGCGGACGAGGTCTCCACGTCGACCACCGGATAGCTCCGGCCGTCCTCCCATTCCACGCGCTCGGTCGCGTCGGCGGTCGAGCGGGTCAGGAACGCGACACCGGCGGCCCGGTCACGGAAGACGACGGAACGGGTGGCGGGGTGGATGTGCTGCTTCATGAAGTGTTCCTTCCCTGGGCGGGTGGCGGGTTCGAGTCGTACGTGTCCGGCGGGGCGGACCCCGGCGTCCGTCAGGTCGCCCGGGGCGGGCGCACCGGAGGTGTCACCGGGCCGCGCCGGGTCAGCGGGCCTCCCGGAAGACCACGTGGTGGCCGGCCACCGGGTCGAACTTCCGCAGTTCCAGCCGGTCCGGGTCGTTGCGGCGGTTCTTGCGCGTGACGTAACGGTGCCCGGTCCCTGCCGTGGACCGGAGGGTGACGACCGGCCTGAGCTCACTGCGCGCCATGGATCCTCCTCCTCTGGGCGACCCCATCCCCTCTGGGCGGGATGGTTGTCGTTTTCATTCTGATGCGGTAACACGAGCAACCCGTGGGACATTCCCGCCCCCCGGAACCCCCTTCCCGGAGGAACCGGAGCACCGCCCTCCGCAGACACTCTCCCGCCCCGGGGTCTCTCGGCGCCCCTCCCCTCTCCCCCCAACACCTCATCCACGAAAGGACGTTCGAAATTTGTCCTGTCGCGTCAGCCGCTGGCATATGCCAAAAGCAAGAACGCAACGAGTGTCGGCAAACCCCTTACGAGCCCCACTCCCCTGTGTCACAGTCATCCTCGGTTCCTCTCCCGTTCCTCCCCGAGAGCCGGCAGCAGCGTCTGTATCGGAGTTCGAGATGCCGTCCCCCCTCTTCGCGGACCGCCCGGCGGCACGACCGTCCGAGCGGAACGCCGTCGACGCGATGATCAACCGCGCACGCCGACTGCGCGGAGACCTGGACTCGGTGTGCCGGGCAGCGGTGGTCATCGACGAGGACGATCCTCAAATGCGCTGGCAGCGCGCGCTCTGCGACCTCGCCGCCCACCATCTCGACGACCTCGGCGCCCGCCTCGGGCAGCTCAGGGAGGGTCCGCCCGCGCCCTCCGCGGACACCGCTCCGGCCCGCCAGGAGCAGAGCCCGCTGTCGGGCAGGGCCGGCAGTGCCGAGTGGAACCTGCTCAACGACGGGGTCGAATGGTCCGCCGAGCTGTACGAGATCTTCGGGCGGGACATGGCCGCGGGTCCGCTCTCCCTGGACGAGCTGCCCACCATGCTCGTCCCGGAAGACCAGCCCCTGCTCACCGCCATGGTGACCAACTGCCTGATCGACGGAAAGCCGATGGACGGCGAGTTCCGCATCCGCCGTCCGGACGGCAGGATGCGGACCCTCCACGCCATGGGCGAGCCGGTGCTGGACCCCGAGGGCCGCACGGTCTCCCTGTGGGCGGTCCTGCGTGACGTCAGCGCACTGAACGACAGCCGACAGCTGGAGGTCCGTACCCGCGACTCCCTGCAACGCCAGGACGACATCGCGAGGACCGAACACCGCATCGCGGTCGAACTGCACCAGGCCGTTCTGCCGGCACCGCACGACTCGCTGGGACCCGCGCGCGGCGGGTCCGGCGCCATGGACGTCGCGGCCCGGCTTCTGCCGTCACAGGCCTGCGGTCCGACCGGCGGCGACTGGTACGACGCCATGACGCTGCCGGACGGCCGGACCCTGCTCACCGTCGGCAGCGTCACCGACCACGGCATCCCCGCGGCTTCCTCCATGGCCATGGTGCTGGGCGCGCTGCGGGGCATGGCCGTGGCGGGCATCGAGCCCCGGGCCCTGCTGACCCATCTGAACCAGCTGCTCCAGCCATCCGTCCGGCCCGCCCTGGGCAGCGCCCTGTGCGGGCTCTTCGATCCCTCCACCGGCCTCCTCACCTGGGCACAGGCGGGCCACCCCGCTCCCCTGCTGTTCCGCGACGGTGCCGGGGCCCCGCTGCCCCCTCCGGAAGGGGTACTCCTGGGCGCCGCGCCGGGAATCGCCTACGGGCAGGAGACGGCGCGGCTGGTTCCCGGCGACGTACTCCTGCTGCGCACCGACGGATTGGCCCCGGCCGCCGGCCGCGGCACCGCCCCGGAGAGGCTGCTGGGACTGGCACCACGGCTCTCCCGGTCCCGCACGGCAGCCGAGTGCGTACGGACCGTCGTCGACGAGTTCGGCGGGGACGAGCGCCCGGCCCGGGGATGTGTGCTGGTCGCCCGCGTCGACGGCCGGAACTGACACCTGACACCTCACTCCCGCCCGACAGGACACCGGCCCGCCGCAGAGGCTCCGGCACGCCCGCACATGGACCGCGGACGGTCCGCCCGGGCCGACGGACTCAGGCCTCGGAACTCCTCGTCCTCTTGACCTGTCGGGGCATCACGAGTTCGAGTTCCTCGCGGAGGTCGCGGATCGCCGGGTCGTCGGCGTACCGGTCGGTGAGGTCGTACATCTGGCGCAGCCTGTCCCAGGTGCGGTGCGACGAGGTCTCTCCCATCGACACCAGAGCCCGCCGGGCATAGGCGTCCGCCTGCTCCGTGTCGCCGGCGATGAAGCACGCCGACGCGAGCGAAATGAAGTCGAAGAGCTTGGAGCGCTGGCGGCCGTCGTTCCGCATACCGAGGGCCTTCTTGGCGTGCTGCTGCGCGAGGGCGGCCGCCGAAGGGTCGTGGTCGGCCAGCGTCCGGAACGCGAGCGCCTGCATGCCGTAGAGATCTGCCTCGTCGAACATCTGCATCCAGCCGGGCGCCTTCTCGACGTTCCGGTCCGAGACGAACAGTTCCTCCGCCTCGCCCAGGGCGCGGCGCATCGCCTGTCCGCGGCCCATCGAGGCGTACGCCCACGCCTCGATGGTGTGCAGCATGGCCCGGGTGCGCGGGAGGGCCTCGTCACCCGCCCCGGAGTGGGCGAGCTTCATCAGATCGAGTGCGTCCTGCGGACGCCCCAGGTGGACCATCTGGCGTGCGGCACGTGACAGGGCTTCGCCCGCGCGCGGCCGGTCGCCGCCCTCGCGCGCCGCGTGAGCGGCGATGACGAAGTACTTCTGGGCGGTGGGTTCGAGTCCGACGTCGTGGGACATCCAGCCGGCGAGCACGGCGAGGTTGGCGGCGACTCCCCACAGACGCTGCTGGAGATCTGCGGGGTGACGGTACGCCAACAGGCCTCCCACTTCGTTGAGTTGACCCACTACCGCCTTGCGCTGGAGTCCGCCGCCGCGTTGGGCGTCCCACTTGCGGAAGATGTCGACCGAGTTCTCCAGCGCGGTGACCTCGGCGGATCCGATGGGTGCGGTGTCGTAGCGGTCGAATCCCGCCGGGTCCGCGGGGAGGGAGCCGTCGGTTCGGGGCACGTCGGCCGCGAGAGCGGGATCGGCGTGCAGCCAGTCGTTCATGGCGCCGGTGAGGGCAGGGCCGGCGGCGAGCGCGGCGCCCGCGCTCACCAAGCCGCGTCGGTTGAGCATGAGGTCCATTCCCGTGAATTCGGTGAGGACCGCCGCCGTCCGTTCGGGCGCCCACGAAAGGCCGTCGGGATTCTCGTCCTTCCCGGAGACCCGCCGTTTTCCCGTGCGCCCGCGTCGGCCGAACCCGAGGTCCTCGATGGTCACGACACGGCCGAGCCGCTCGGTGAACAGAGCTGCCAGCACCTCCGGCACAGGATCGCGCGGGGACTCCCCCATGTCGATCCAGCGCCTGACGCGCGAGGTGTCGGTCGCCAGTTGGGAGTGGCCCATGGCCGCTGCCTTCCGGTTCACCATCCTCGCGAGCTCTCCCTTGGACCATCCGGCCATGCCGAACAGATCGGAAAGACGGGTGTTGGGTTCTCCGGTCACGTCAAGCCCCCAGGTTCTCGGCTGAGTTGCACACTAACCCCGAGTCAGATGCGCCGCGCATATTCGCTACCCCTTCGCCAGGGCACGCCATCTGCACTGCCACGGGCGACGCGGTGTCAGGTAGGAGTGCGCCACCCCGCCCGGCAGCCCTCGGTACTCCCCAGGGTGCCGGACGGCCGCCGGCCGGGGTGGTGCACGCAACTTGTCGGCGCACGAAGGGATCTGTTTCGCCCATGTACACAGCATCGTCCTCCGTGTCCGCCCCGCCCCGGCCGCTCCGTCCGAGGGGATCCGGAGGCGGGCCGTACCTCGCCCCCCTCTCCGGCACTCCGGTACAGGGACTGGGCCGGACCCGGCGGACGGCGGGCCCGGGCACCCAAGCGCTCAGCGGGAGAATCGACTTGTCGGGTCCACAGGGCGCGCAGGTACGCATGGCCATCGCGTCCGTGCAGCGCATCTGCCCCGAGTTCAACCCGGTCCAGGTGCTCCGGCGCAGCGGTCGCTCCGTGCTGATCGTGGGCATGACCGGTCGCACGACGGCGGTGGCGAAGTGTTTACTCGATCACTCGCCGGCCTGGACCGAACGCTTCCGGCACGAGATAGCTACGTACCGCTCCTTCGTCCGGCACCGCCCTCCGGTGAGGGTGCCCCGGCTGATCGCGGCGGACCCGGAGAACTGCACGCTGGTGATCGAGCGGATGCCCGGACGGGTGGCGGCACTCACGCGCCACCCCGTGGAGCCGCCGCCCCGCACGGATGTGCGCCAGGTACTCGGCGCCATCCGCAGGGTCAACGAATGGCGTCCGCCGGTCGGTCTCTTCGACGCTCCGCTGGACTACGCCTCGCGGATCTCCCGCTACCACGAGCTGGGGCTCTTCACCGACCGCGACCTGGGCGACCTGCAGAAGCTGCTGCACGGTCTCGCGGGCGGCCGGCAGGGCATGGGGCAGTTCTGCCACGGTGACGCGCTTCTCTCCAACATCCTGCTGTCGCCCACCGGGCCGGTCCTCCTGGACTGGGAGCATGCCGGCTGGTACCTCCCCGGGTACGACCTGGCGACGCTCTGGACGGTGCTGGGCAGGGACGCGGTGGTGGCGCGCCGCGAGATCAGCCAGCTGGCCCAGTCACGGGGCGCGGACGCGAGGGACGCGTTCCTGGTCAATCTGATGCTCGTGCTGACACGAGAGATCCGTACCTACGAGACGGCCGTCCAGCGGACCATGCGGGAGCCGGGCCCGGCGGGGGCGACGCACGACCGTCCGGGCACCCTGTCCTCGGGTGAGGAGCAGCGGCTGCTGCTGCGCCGGCTGCACGACGACTGCGCCATGGCCCGTCGGGCCGTACGGGCGGCGGTCGGCACACGCTGACCGAGGGCGGGGCCCGGGAGCGCCGGCCCCGCCCCTCCGGGCCTGTCGGGTGTCCTTCGACGCCGGAGGCGTGCGCGCCAAGGCGCGGCCGCCGGCCGGAGGGCACGCCGACAGACCCTCAAGGGGGAGCGCGCTCGCGGGAGGTGCCGACACATCGTCCCGCGGGCGCGCGGTCGTGTCCGGGCATGCAGGGTTCCGCCCCCGGACGGGAGGCCTGGTCAGCCGACGCGGACCACGTCCACGTCGGTCGCCTTCACGAACCCGACCCGGTGCCCGATCTGGACGGTCAGGTACTTCTGTCCGCCGGCGAAGTACGTGTGGTCGTACGGGGTCGACGCGTCGATGGTCGGCGCGTAGTAGTAGCCGGTCGGGGCCTCGCCGCCGCCGGGGAACGCCTGCCCCGCCTTGATGGTGTAGACGAGCGGGGAGCCGGTCCGGGGCGTGAAGTCGGCCGGGTAGTCGGCCGCGTCCGGGTAGGCGACGCCGTACACGGGGACATCGGTCCGGCCTGCCTTCGGCCGGACGACGGTGCCCTTCGTGGGTACGGTGACACGTGTACCGGCGGGAGTGCTGAGCCAGGCCTTCTGGCCGTACCACCAGATCGCCGTCCAGCCGGGCACCCGTTCGGCGACGACGGCCTGCTGACTCGCGCTGATCTTGCTGCCCCAGTCGGCGGCGCAGTCGGTTCCCGCCGAACCGTCCGGGTGCAGGCCCGGGTCGGAGAAGAGCGGGGCGCCGGCCGAGGGCGCGGTGCGCAGGGGGACGGCGCTGCTGCCCTGGAGCGGCAGGTCCACACCCTTCTCGCAGTCGCGGAACTCCTGCTCGTTCGCCCGGAAGTCCGGTGCGACGGTGACGAGTTCGCTCTTCTTCGAGCCCGAGGGCCGCGCCTCCTTGCCGAGGAGGGCCATGAAGCGGTTCCAGTCCCAGTAGGGGCCCGGGTCCCAGTGCATGCCCGTGGTCCCGGCGGCGCTGGTGGGCGGGACGCCGTCGTGGCCGAGGATGTGCTGCCGGTCGAGCGGAATGTCGTACCGGGCGGCGAGGTGCGCGACCAGCTTGGCGGTGGAGCGGTACATCGCGTCGGTGTACCAGGCGGCCCCGTCGGCGGCGAAGCCCTCCTGTTCGATGCCGATGGAGTGGGTGTTGACGTACCAGTTGCCCGCCTGCCAGGCGATGTCCTTGGTCTTGACCATCTGGGTGACGTGCCCGTCCGAGGAGCGGACGACGTAGTGGGCGGACGTCTTGTTGAGCGGGTTCTGGAAGATCCGGATGGTTCCGTCGAAGTCGACCTCGGTGTCGTGCAGCACGATGAACTTGATCGCGTTGCTCTCCGGCCGCTCCGCGGTGTCGTAGTTGCCGTAATCGGCCTTGTCCTCCGGATCACCGGTCTGTTGGTAGGCCGCCGGGACCCAGTCGCAGGCGAGGTTGCGCGGGCACTCGGGGCGCACGCCGTCGGCGTGGGCGGCCGGGGCGAGCAGGGCGGTGCACAGCGCGCCGGCCGTGATCAGCGCGAGCGCGAGCCTGGACCTCTTCTTCGACGTCATGACAACCCTTCTGGGAGCGGGACTTCCTTGTGCCGTGGGGCGGGTCGATCTCTCGTTCCGTCGTGGCGGCACACTCTCCGACCCGGGATCACGGCACGTCAAGACTGTTGTGCACAACGGCAGATGAGCCAGTGGTACAGACCACTGACAGCCACTGTGACCTGCGACGGGCAGGAACGCACGGGACGGGTGACGGGTTTCGTTACCGGAGTTTTACTCCACCGGGGAGAGGCCGTCGTGATTATGCGACTTATGACCGGTGTGCGTAGCCCGGATGGCCGAGGGGTAGTGCTGGCGCGCAAGACGGGTCCGCGCGAAAGGCGCGCGGAGTCTCCTGGAAAGGCCCGACGCACATGGCACAGCCCTTCTCGTTGCCGGACTTCTACGTCCCGTATCCGGCACGGCTCAGCCCGCATCTGGAGGAGGCGCGGCGTCACACCAAGGAGTGGGCGCGCGGAATGGGGATGCTGGAGGGGTCCGGCATCTGGGACGAGAAGGACCTCGACTCGCACGACTACGCGCTGCTGTGCGCGTACACCCACCCCGACTGCTCCTCGGAGGCTCTGTCGCTGGTCACCGACTGGTACGTGTGGGTCTTCTTCTTCGACGACCACTTCCTGGAGCTGTTCAAGCGCACCCCGGACCGCGACGGCGCGAAACGATACCTCGAACGGTTGCCCGCCTTCATGCCGATGGAGCGGGGTGCCGCGACGCCGGAGCCGGTCAATCCGGTCGAGGCGGGGCTCGCGGATCTGTGGGCGCGTACGGTGCCGAGCATGTCGGACGCGTGGCGGGCGAGGTTCGCCGAGGCGACCGAGAACCTGCTCAACGAGTCCCTGTGGGAACTGGCGAACATCAACGAGGGGAGGATCGCCAACCCCGTCGAGTACATCGAGATGCGCCGCAAGGTGGGTGGCGCCCCCTGGTCGGCCGGGCTGGTGGAGTACGCGGCGAACGCCGAGGTCCCCGAGGCGGTGGCAGGGGACCGGGCCCTGCGGGTCCTGCGCGACGCCTTCTCCGACGGCGTCCACCTGCGCAACGACCTCTTCTCCTACCAGCGCGAGGTGGAGGACGAGGGCGAGAACAGCAACGGGGTGCTGGTGCTGGAGAAGTTCCTCGGCTGCTCGACGCAGGAGGCCGCCGAGGCGGTCAACGACTTGCTCACCTCCCGGCTCCAGCAGTTCGAGAACACGGTGCTGACCGAACTCGGCCCGCTCAGCGCGAGCAAGGGGCTGGATCCGGCGGAGAGTGCCGCTGTCCTCGCGTACGTGAAGGGGCTCCAGGACTGGCAGTCCGGCGGCCACGAATGGCATCTGCGCTCCAGCCGCTACATGAACGACAGCGGCTCGAAGGCAACGGCGGGCCGTCTGGGGATGTCGGACACGTTCGGCGCGGCCGCTGCGTCGATCCGTTTCACCCCCCGCTCGGAGACGGCCCGGCTGCGGGGGCACAGTCATGTGCCGCACCAGCGGGTGGGCCCTTCCCTGATCCCGGACCTGCGGCTGCCGTTCGGGACCACGCTCAGTCCCCATCTGGACGGTGCGCGGGTGCGGGTCGTCGACTGGGCGCGCCGGATGGGCATCCTGGAGGAGCAGCCGGGGGTGCCCGGCTCGCACATCTGGGACGAGGACCGGATCGTCGCGATCGACCTCCCGCTCTGCGCGGCGGGCATCCATCCGGACGCCTCGGCCGAGGAGCTGGACCTCTCTTCGGCGTGGCTGGCCTGGGGCACGTACGGCGACGACTGGTTCCCGGTGGTGCACGGGCACACCCGCGACCTGGCCGGGGCGCGGCTGGCCAACGAACGGCTGTCGCTGTTCATGCCGTTGGACGGGACGGTGACGGGCGTTCCGGAGCCGGTCAACGCGCTGGAACGTTCACTCGGGGACTTGTGGCAGCGGACCGCGGGCCCGATGGACGAGGAAGGACGGCAGGCTTTCCGGTACGCGATCGAGTCGATGACGGAGAGCTGGCTGTGGGAGCTGGCGAACCAGGCGCAGAACCGTATCCCCGACCCGGTGGACTACATCGAGATGCGGCGCATGACCTTCGGGTCGGACCTCACGATGGCCCTGTGCCGGCTGGCACACGGGAAGAAGGTGCCACCGGAGATCTACCGCAGTGGTCCGATGCGGTCGCTGGAGAACGCGGCGGCGGACTACGGGGCGCTTCTCAACGACCTGTTCTCGTACCAGAAGGAGATCGAGTACGAGGGTGAGGTGCACAACGGGGTCCTGGTCGTGCAGAACTTCTTCGGCGTCGACTACCCGACCGGAGTGGCGGTCGTCCACGACCTGATGAACGGGCGCCTGAGGCAGTTCGAGCACGTCGCCGAGGTGGAACTGCCCCTGCTGTACGACGATTTCGCGCTGGACGGGGAGTCCCGTGAGGTGCTCGCCGGTTATGTGCGGGAGCTACGGCACTGGATGGCGGGCATCCTGATCTGGCACCGGGGCTGCCGCAGGTACCGCGAGGAGGACCTGCGCAGGGAGAACGCGGCCCGGTCGCCGTGGGGCCGGCTGACGGGTCCGTCAGGGTTCGGCACGTCCGCGGCGCGGATCGCCTCGCTGATGGCGGGGGCGGCGGCCGGACGGGGGTAGCTGGGGCGGGGCGGGGCCGCGCGGTCGGCGTTCCTCGCGGGCCGGCCCCGCCCGGACGGCGGAGGTTCTCTCAGAAGGTGTCGAGCCACACCACGATGCCGGTGTGTCCGGAGAGCACCGCCGCCGTCCCCGCACGGACGGCCGCCGCGCAGCGGGCGGCGGTGAAGCTGGCGGCGTCGTACGCGGAGGACATGCCGAGGCCCTCGCCCCGGAAGGAGGCGCCCGTCCAGTCGACCGCCGTGACGTTGTGGGTGGGTTCGGCGAGTTCGGCGCCGACGACCAGGAACTCCTGGTCGAGGTGGCTCGGGGTGACCGTCGCGAGCGGATCGATGAGGCTGTTGCCCGCGCTGATGACGAGGTCGGGGTGGAGGTCCGTCGCCCTGATGGTGGCGGGGAGCAGATCGGCGGTGTCGGCGGCGGTCACGGTGCGCAGATCGACGTTCTCGTCCTTCGCCCACTTGCGCACGGCGGTGACCAGGGTCTTCGTGGGCCGGTCGTGGCCCGCGGTGAGGAGTACGACGCGGGCCCCGTCCGAGGGGCGGACTCCGGACCAGGAACCGGGATCGGGTGTGACGGTGGACTCCGGCGCGGGCGACTTGTCCGGGCGGATGAATCCCGCGCCCAAGGCGCCGATCGCGGAGGGGCGCGGGTGCGGCTGCGACCAGTCGGCTTCCGAGGCGCATCCGGCGAGCAGGGCGAGGGCGGCCGCGGTGGTCACGGCGGCGGCCTGGAGCGGGCGGTGCAAGACGATCGTCCTCCGGTAGGGGGCCTCCCGGCGGCACGACGGCATGCCTGTGCGACCCGGCGAGTGCGGTCGGGCCGGTAAGGGGCGGCTTCTTCCACATCCTGCGCCGTCGGCGCCCTGATCTCCAGGAAACCGACCGTCATCGAACCTTTGTTTGTTCATACTTCGCTGACCGGCCGCTTTCGGTTCATCCACGACCTGCACGGTGCACGGGCAACCTCAAGGAGATCCATGCCTCACCGTGTACGCCGCCCCTTGCTCGCTCTCGCCGCGGCGGTCCTGTTCCTGCTCTGCCTCGCCCGGCCCGCGGCCGCCCACGGCTTCTCGTCGACCGTGTACGCGCACGTCACCGGCGACGGCGACGGGCCGCTCCGCACCCGACTCAAATTGGAGTACGACCTGCTGGTGGTGTCGGCCGCCGACACCGGTGGCGACGATGCCCTCTTCCGCTCGGGCACCGACGCGTTCGACGCCGGGGACACGGCAGCGGAGGCCGCCGCGCTCGACGCCCACCGCGAGACCGCCCTCGGGTACGTCACCCGTCACCTTTCGGTCAGCGCCGGCGGGAAGGCCTGCGCGCCCACCCCGGCCGGCGCCTTCCGCATGGGTACCGAGGAGGGCGTGCCGTACGCCCTGCTGGATCTCGACTGGTCCTGTGCCGCCCACGGTTCGGGCGACCACGAGGTGCGCGGAACTCTCTTCCCCGACTCCGAGGGGTACGTCAAGGGCACCAAGACGATCGTCACGTACGACGTCGGTGGCCGCTCCGGGAGCGCCGCGCTCGACTCCGGGCACCCGTCCTTCTCGATCAGCCAGGCCTGGACGCAGCGCTTCTGGGAGTTCTTCCGGCTGGGCGCGGAGCACCTGCTGACCGGTACCGACCACATCCTGTTCCTGCTGGCGCTGATCGCCGGGTCCCGGCGTCCGCGCGAGGTCGTTCTCGCCGCCACAAGCTTCACGCTGGCCCACTCGGTGACGTTCCTGCTGGCCGCACTGGGGCTGGTCGACGTTCCGTCCGGCCTGGTGGAGCCCGTCATCGCGCTCTCCATCGCCGTGGTCGCCGGCTGGCACCTGTGGCGGATACGGGGGCGGGGGACCCAGGTCGCGGAGCTCCGGGCTCCCGCTGAGGGGCGGTTCGCCCTGGACCGCGCGGGCTGGACCCGGCTCGGCGTCGTGTTCTGTTTCGGCCTGGTGCACGGCCTGGGGTTCGCGGGCGCGCTCGGTATCGAAGCCGCCTGGACATGGACCCTGCTGTGGTCCCTGCTGGTGTTCAACGTCGGCATCGAAGCGGTCCAACTCGGCATCATCGCGGTGGTGTTCCCGCTGCTCCTGCTGCTGTTGCGCCGCTCGCCGCGGGCCGCCGCGTGGACCACCGGCACGATCTCCGCCTGCGTCGCGGCGATGGGGCTCATCTGGTTCGTACAGCGTGTGGCCGGCTCGTGAAAACCGCAGGTCGGCGGTGATGTTCAGCCCTCGCCAAGATCGCATTCAGATGTCGTTCATCTCGCCCCGACACCTTGGCGATCGCCCTTGCATACGCACCGTATGCACACAGAAGAAACGACACTTCATGAGATCGAACGCTTCCCACCAGGCCCGGGGGCCTGTGCGGACCCGCGTGGCCACCGGTGCCACCGCCGCCTTCCTCGGCCTGACCGTCGCCTTCGCGGGCGGAGTGACCTCCCCCGCCTCCGCGGCCGAGGCCACCACCCTCTCCGGCATCGTCCTGGGTGTCGGCGCCAACGAGACCCAGCGCACCGTCAGCTGGTACTCCTCCGGCGACACCGCCCAGAAGGTGCAGCTCGCCCCCACGGCGCGGCTCGCCG
Source organism: Streptomyces sp. NPDC060198 (assembly GCF_042728415.1). NCBI lineage: Bacteria > Bacillati > Actinomycetota > Actinomycetes > Kitasatosporales > Streptomycetaceae > Streptomyces > Streptomyces sp. NPDC060198. Next base: position 13,106 of record NZ_JBHWZJ010000175.1, read on the forward strand.
GCGGCGAGTTCCCCGCCGACGCGGTCACCTTCGACGCGCTGGGCGCCGCGAACATCACCACCAGCGGCGGCTACAACCGCCACGCCACCATCACCGGCCTGAAGGAGAACACCGCTTACTCCTACCGCGTCGGCAGCGAGGGCAACTGGTCGGCCGCGTACGCCTTCAAGACGCAGGACTTCGAGGGCGAGTACGACTTCCTCTTCCTCGGCGACCCGCAGATCGGCTCCTCCGGCGATCTGGCGCAGGACCAGGCAGGCTGGTCGGACACGCTGGACGTGGCCACCAAGGCCAACCCGAACGCCGAACTCCTCGTCTCCGGCGGCGACCAGGTCGAGAGCGCCAACAACGAGGACCAGTGGAAGTCCTTCCTGGCCCCCGACCAGCTGCGCCAGATCCCGTACGCCGCCACCATCGGCAACCACGACGTCGGCGGCAAGGCGTACGAGCAGCACTTCTCGACGCCGAACACGGACAACTCGGCCTCGAAGTACGCCAACGGCAACCCGGCTTCCAACACCTCGGGCGGTGACTACTGGTACATCTACAAGGATGTCCTCTTCATCGACCTGAACAGCAACAGCTACGCCACCTCGCAGGGCGGCGGCGGCGACGAGGCGCACACCAAGTACGTCACGGACGTCATCAACCAGCACGGCTCCGAGGCCAAGTGGAAGGTACTCGTCTACCACCACTCGATCTACTCGCCGGCCTCGCACGCCAAGGACGGGGACAACAAGGCCCGTCGGGTCGACTTCCCGACCACCTTCTCCAAGCTCGGCGTCGACCTGGTCCTCCAGGGCCACGACCACAGCTACTCCCGCAGCTACCTCATCAAGAACGGCCAGAAGGCCGATCCGAAGGAGCAGCCGGGCGCGGCCGATGTCTACCCGGGTCCCGGCGGCGTCATGTACGTCACCGCCAACTCCGCCTCGGGCTCGAAGTACTACGACATCACGGCGCCCGACAGCAGCGGCACCAGCGGCGCGGGCAACGGCGCCGACCCGCTGAACCCGGGCAACTACTGGTACAACTCGGTGCAGAACCAGGAGCACGTCCGCAGCTACGTCAAGGTCCAGGTGCGGGACGAGAAGCTCGTCGTGGAGAACGTCCGCAGCTCCACCTGCGCCGCTCCCAACTCCGAGGTCTCGCACGGCGACTGGTGCAACAACACCGACGCCGCGCAGCCGGTCGGTTCCGTCGTCGACAAGGTGAGCGTCCACCCGTACAACGGGGACAGCCAGTCGCTCCAGGTCAACGTGCCCAACGCGGCTCCGGGCGAGTTCGGCTGGACCGTCGACGGCTACAACGGCCTGGTGGACCTCGGCACCGCCAAGGAGGAGAACGGTGACCACTTCACCGCCTCCGGCAAGATCAACCCCATCCTCGTGTCGGACACCCGCCGCACCCTCTCCCCGTGGTCGGTCTCGGCCAACGTGAGCACGTTCAAGGACGCCGACAAGACGTTCGCGGGCTCCTACCTCGGCTGGTCGCCGTACGTGCTCGACCAGGGCGCGGGCGCCGTGGCCGGCTCGCCGGTGGCGTCCGGGTACGACGACCAGGGTGACGGTCTGGCCGTCTCCCGCGGTCTCGGCTCCGCGGAGCAGGGCCACGCACGGGGAACCTCCAAGCTGGGCGCCGACCTGGATCTCAAGATCCCGGACAGCGTGCAGAAGGGCGGCTACCGCGCGACCCTCACGATCACCGCGCTGAGCAGCTGACCGACCCCGCTCCACCGGTGGGGCAGGTTCCGGTCCACCGGAACC